>CAZWHE010000011.1:0-49721 GCA_964633825.1 uncultured Phycisphaerales bacterium
GTCCAGCAATTACTGCGATTTCAGATGGTTCACTACTACCACCATATTCATTAAAATAAATGATCGTATTCCTAATCGTAGAACTATTACTTTCATAACAAAGGATTCCGCCTCCTATTGCGGTAGTCAACATCGAGTCACCTTTGATTACGTTATTTGCTACCGTGTTGTTTACGACTAATGGACTATCGTCTCCACCCAGTAATATACCGGCCCCGCCCAATGGATTTAATACTTCTATTTTATATTTTATTTTATTATCGATTAATAAATTATTAATAATACTACTTACACCTTGACCAAGACCCTTGTGACATATACCACCCCCACCATTAAATGTTTTATTTCCTGATATTAGATTATTATTAATTTCAGTTTCTGTATGATAACAATAAATACCACCACCGCACCCAGCACCTAAATCTTCGTTTCTTTTTATTAGATTCTCTTTGATAAGTGTTTCATTGGAATCGGTTATATTTATTCCTGCACCTCCTTCAAAGTCGTCAATTCCACATGATTTATTATGTTCAATAATATTGCTTGTTATATCTGCATATGTTCCTCTGCTCATAATCCCTCCACCTGATAATGCCATATTGTATTTTATAACATTTTCATCAATATTTACTGCATAATGACTTAACCCAGAATCATAACAGCAGATACCTCCACCCCAATGATCTGCGGTGTTATACGATATACTGTTGTCGTTCTTTATTTCGGGTGTAGAATCTTCGCTATGTATACCCCCGCCATCATTTCTAGCATGATTACCCTCATTTGCTCGTCCAATCACATTTGTAGTAATGACGGCATTTGATTCATTTGAGCAATTAATACCGCCGCCATCTTCAGCTTCATTACCAATAATTATATTATCATCAATGTTTGGGGAAGACCCAAAATATGTTTGGTCATCATAATCACAATTAATGCCACCACCATAGTTTATCGCATAATTGTTCGAAATGATGTTCCCGCTGTTGATTGATGGTGATGATGCAATACAGCAGATACCGCCTCCACTGTCTCCTGCATAATTGTAAGATATATCGTTTGTGTCGCTTATTGTTGGTGATGATGCATCACAATGAATACCCCCACCGCACAAATTGGCTGTATTTCCAAGGCTATCCTGTCCTATCACATTACTTTTAATAACAGGATTGGACCCGTTCAAACAACAAATCCCACCTCCATAATCTGCAGAATTATCTATAATAACATTTTCCTTGATAGTCGGTGATGTACCGTCGCATAAAACCCCTCCTCCATTAGAGCTACTTCCGTTTGTAATCGTGAAACCTGTCAGCTTTGAGCCAACGCCTTCACCTGTAGTGAATGTGACTACCGGTCCTGTTTGGTTTCCATCGATAATCGTTACACTTGGACCGTCAACACTTATTACTAATAAACGTCTCCCATCAAAGTTAACATTTTCTACATATGTGCCCTGACGAACCCGAATTTGATCACCGTCATGTACGTCATTATAATCATCAATAGCTTCATTAATCGTGAGGAAATTTCCATTTCCAGTATGATCCACGAACCAGAACCTTGGGTTTTGAGCTTTTAATAGACTAATATTCGAGAATAAAACAAAAACAACAATACAAAAAGATGCGAGGACAATTCTTTGTTTACTCATCAGATTTTCCTCCTTTGCGAAAAACGGATACCCTTGGCCAAACAAATTGATACCTGAACACACAACACCCATAGCCTGAAGGGCCGTGGGTGAACTTTTCTTTGTGTAAATGTTTTTCTTTGGAGTGTCGGGAAGAATGGAACTTTTGGCAGATTTCAGCGAGGCTGAATTTTCTGCGGGGGGGGGGGGACAAAACCGGGCATATAGGTAACAGAGCAGACCGGGCACATGGGAAACAATGTCTTAATTCGTCCTGCCTTCATGATTTGCCAACAGAAAGACTCAACATGACGCGCCGTAAAAACGCTGCCAGATTCGAAATCGTTCATTAGCACTCACTAATGAGTAATTATTGAACGAAACGCATCAATGTAATTTGGGACAATTCCACGACCAAAATATAGTCTTTGAGCACCCACCATCTATAGTTCGAACGGAATAGTCAGCAACAAGAATAATTCCCTGATCTCACGATATTTTAATTAGCGCCAGTAATAACAATAAATATTAATTATTCGTGTCTTTACATAAGAATCGAGGCTTTGGGAGCGTTGGGGGTAATCAAGGATGCCCGAGCCCCCTTGTGGCCCGGGTGAGCCGTTGCAGAACCTCTTCGTTTTTAAGGAAAAGGAAAGAATCCCCTACGGGCGATCGCGCATGGCGTCCCCAAAGAGGCGGGCCCGGGCGTAGCGCCCGAGAGTCCAGACGGCCCTGTCGGCGGACCGGAAGGTGACCACGCCGGCCGACTGAAGCACCTCCTCGAGGGGGTCGAAGAGCTTTCCCGAATCGACGACGGCCACCACGGGCTTGTTCGTCTCCTGTACGATCCGCGGCACTCTTCTCGCAATGCTGTCCTCGGCCGAAATATCGTCGGAAAGCGTCTTGAGCGCTCCTGTCAACGGCACGAGACAAAGGACGAGCATGTCGATGCAGTGATCATTGATCACGGCTTCCATGACCGCTTCGTAGGCCGCGTCGGACGCCATGGGATTGATGTCCATGGGGTTCTTCACATCCACGAGAGTGTCGAGCCTCGACTCGCGGAGGATCCGTGTGAGCTTCTCCTTCGTCGCCTCCTCGAAAGGACGCAGGTTGAGACGGAAGTCGTCGCCCAGGATGTTGTCGGCCATGCCCACCGACTCGTATCCGGCGTTGGAAACGGCGCCGATCCGAAGACCGTTGAAGGTTTTGTCGTGAAGGCCCGCTGCGAGCTTGTAGAGCTCTTCGAACTCGGTGAAGGTCCGGGCAACGACGGCCCCGGCCTGGGTGACGCAGGCTTCGCAGACCGTGTAATCCCCGGCGAGCGACGCCGTGTGGCCCGAGGTGGCGGTCTTGCCTTCGGGCGTCCGGCCCGCCTTGTAGAAGATCACGTCCTTGCCGGCGAGCACGGCTTCGCGGACCGCCTGCGCAAAAACGAGCCCGTCCAGGTCCTGGAAACCCTCGATGTAGACGGCCAGGATATCGATCCCGTCGTCGTCCTTGAAGTACTTCAGGAGATCCCCCGCCGTGAGGTCGACCTGGTTCCCGATGGAGAGAGCGTAAGCCGGATCCATGTAAGGAAGCCGGCTCATCCGCGTGATCATGTAAGCGCCGCTCTGGCTGATGAAGGCCGTGTTCCTCTCTTTTGCTCCGCGATGCTTGGGCAGCTTGCTCTCGGGAATGAAAAGAGTGTCGTACTTTCCGGGGCGGGAAAGGATGCCGAGCGAGTTGCCGCCCAGAAAGAGGGGCCCGCCCTCTTCGGTGAGATGCGCTTGGCCGATCTTGTCCTTCAGCGCCTGCTGCATTCCTTCGGAGCCCTTCGTCTCGCCGAGGCCGCCCGGTATGAGCAGGACCGTCTCGGCCAGGCTGCTGTCCACGATCTCCTCCACCATTCCCGGAACCTGGTCGGCGCCCACGGCGAGGACAAAGAGGTCGAGCTTCAAGTCGAGCTCGTTCAGCGAGGAGACGCATTTCACGCCGTCGATCTCATCCTCTCCGGGCCGAACGATATAGACGTTCTCCTTGTCGAACCCGCCGTCCAGGATGTTCCGGAGAATGATGCGGCCTACGTTCACCCCCTTCGACGAAACCCCAACGATTCCGATCGACTCCGGGTGAAGGAGGCTCGATATCTTCCGGATCGGCCGGGGCGCGGGGAGGCTTTCGGGCCGTGAGAAGGTGCAAAGCCCGTCGAGGGGCACCATGAGATAGTCGGTGAAGGCGAAGGGGTTGATCTCGAGCTCTTCGATGACAAAGGGCGCAAACCGATTGGACGGCGAATAATAATTGGCGATCTCGATGAAGGACGAGAAACACTCGATGAGCTGTTCATCGGTGACGATCCTCTTGCCGCCCCGCGTCAGGCCGGCCATTTTCTTGTAAACGATCGTCTCCCTGAATAGCTCGAAGAAGGACTCGCCGTCCGTCATGGCCGTCGACGCCGCCACCGAAGCCTGTCCCTTTCTGAAGCGGCTGGCGTAGAGCTCGGTGTCGGTTCCGCCCACGCCGGCGTTGATCACCATGCCGAACTCGCGGGTGCGGCGTATCCCGACGATCAGCTCGTTGCCGAATTTTTCCGAGTCGGGAGGCATGTACTCGCAGAGGAGAACGCCTTTGAGATCGGCCTTGATCAGGTCGACAAGCTCCCGGCCGCTGAAACCGCGATAAGAGATCGGCGCGGCTCCGGGATTTCGCTCGATCCAAGCAGCATACCGTTCGGGAATCTCGCTCGTCATGCGGCGGAAACAGGACCTCACCCTGACCGGGATGTTCTCGGCGACCTGCACGCCGCCCACCTCGGTCTTGTGAAGAATCGTGGGGGACACGACCTTCAAGACCACCTTGTCGCCCGGAATGGAGGAGAGATCCTCGTCAAGGGGGCGCGTTCCCTTGAGAAGGAGCCGCGCTCTCGGCGGCGTCTCCGACCCCGACAGGCGCAGGATACCATAAACCTCGTACTCATAAAGAGTTGTACGCCCGCCACTGTGCGCCTTCTGCAGGATTTCGTTCAAAGCTTCAAAATCGATGTCCATAATACTCACAGGGTTATGCCGATCTCGTTCGGCAAACCGTCCCTTTCATCAAAAAGAGAGGAACGAACCCTCAAACACTCGGGGCGCGTTCCGGAAGCGCTGGATTTTAGCCCCCGCTGCGACGGGGGACAATTGATAAATGTGGAGGGGAAAATAAGGGAACTCCTTGATATCAGCATCGTGCTGAAGTAATATCCCTACCTTTATATTCAGATCTGAAAACACATGCCCGGCTTATCCCTCTTGACCGAAAAAAGGAGGTCTCGATGGGCGGAAAAACGAAGATCCTGCTCGTGGACAGAGACGCAGTGTATCTCAAGGAAACGACCGAGTTTCTCGAGTCGAAAGGCTTCGATGTGGTGACCGCCCGGACCGCCATCGACGCCGGCGGCATGGTGACTTACGACCGCCCCGACGTCATCGTCACCGAAATCGAGCTCGAAAACCGCGACTCCGGATTCGAGCTCACCCGAAGCGTGAAGGGGAACGCCAACTCGAAGCACATCCCGGTCATGATCCTCACCGGCATCAAAGAGCGCGAAGGCGCGACTTTCACCATGAACGACGACAGCCACTGGATGAAGGCCGACGATTTTGCCGACAAGCCTCTCTCCGGCGAAGATCTGGTCGGGCGGATCAACAATCTGCTCTCTTCGTAGGGGCGTTTCCCGTGTCCCCGGGATAATTCCCCAAAACAACTCTCCGCAACCAAGGGAGAAACTCAAAGTGACGACAGAAATCGAAGCCCCCGAAATCAACACGATCCTCAGGAAAGAAATCCTGGCGCCCTCCCTTTTCAGGATGGTGCTCTACACCCCCGTGGTGGCCGACAAGGTCCTGCCGGGCCAGTTCGTTGTGATCCGCTGCGACGAAGTGGGCGAGCGCATTCCGCTCACCGTGGTCGACTTCGACCGCGAGAAGAAGACGATCGAGATCATCGTCCAGGAAGTGGGTTTCTCCACGGAAAAGATGGCCAAATACGAGGAAGGGAGCCGTTTCACCGATATCGTGGGCCCCCTGGGTGTTCCTTCCGAGGTTGAAAATATCGGCACCGCGGTCTTCGTGGGAGGGGGCGTGGGCGTTGCGCCCGTCTATCCCATTGCGCGCGCCTTCAAGGAGACGGGCAACCGCGTCATCTCCATCATCGGCGCCAGGGAGAAGGACCTCGTCATTCTCGAAGAGAGGATGCGCGCCTGTTCGGACGAGGTTCTCATCACCACCGACGACGGCTCTTACGGACACCACGGATTCGTGACGGACGAGCTGAAGCGCATCATCGAGGAGGGCACGAAGATCGACCGCGTCGTGGCGATCGGCCCGGCCATCATGATGCGCGAGGTCTGCAAGGTCACGAAGGCGGCCGGGATCAAAACGATCGTCTCCCTCAACACCCTGATGGTGGACGGCACGGGAATGTGCGGCGGCTGCCGGGTCAGCGTGGGCGACGAGGCGCAGTTCGTCTGCGTCGACGGTCCGGAGTTCGACGGACACAAGGTCGACTTCGACGAGATGATGACGCGCCAGGGAACCTACCAGCGCGAAGAGCGCCGCGCCGTCTGGCAGCACACGTGCACCCTCGAAACGGGAAAGAAGAAGCTGATCAAGCGCCGCGAACCGATGCCGCGCCAGGACCCGCGCGCCCGCGTCCAGAACTTCGACGAAGTGGCCCTCGGCTACACGAAGGAGCAGGCCGTGCGCGAGGCCGTCCGCTGCCTCGACTGCAAGAAACCGAAGTGCATCAATGGATGCCCCGTCGAGATCGACATCCCGGCCTTCATCGAGCTCATCCGCGACGAGAAGTTCATCGAGGCGGCCAAGAAGATCAAGGAAAAGAACTGCCTCCCCGCCGTCTGCGGCCGCGTCTGCCCCCAAGAAGACCAGTGCGAACAGGTCTGCCTCACGGGCAAGAAGGGGGACCCCGTGGCCATCGGCCGCCTGGAACGGTTCGCCGCCGACTACGAGGCCGCGCACGGCGTGATCGAAATCCCCGATCTCCCGCCGCAGACGGGCAGGAAGGTCGCCATCGTGGGCGCCGGTCCCGCCGGGCTGACCGTGGCGGGCGACCTGGCCAAGCTCGGACACGAGGTCGTGGTCTTCGAGGCCCTCCATGCGTCGGGCGGGGTTCTCGTTTACGGCATTCCCCAGTTCAGGCTCCCCAAGGAGATCGTCCGGGCCGAATGCGAGTACGTGGAAAAACTCGGCGTGGAAATCAGGACGAGTTACATCGTGGGCCGGTCGAGCACGGTCGACGAGCTCATAGAGAAGGAGGGATTCGACGCCGTTTTCATCGGCACGGGCGCGGGGCTTCCTTACTTCATGGGCATCCCGGGCGAGAACCTGATGGGCGTCTATTCGGCCAACGAGTTTCTCACGCGCGTCAACCTGATGAAGGCCTACCGCTTTCCCGAGTACGACACGCCGGTCCGCCTCGCCAAGAACTACGCCGTGGTGGGAGGCGGCAACGTGGCCATGGACTCGGCCCGCTCGGCGCTGCGCCTCGGGGCGAACAACGTCTTCAACGTCTACCGCCGCTCGCGCGAGGAGATGCCGGCCCGTGAGGAGGAGATCGTCAACGCCATCGAGGAGGGCGTGCAGATGACGCTCCTCACCAACCCGATCCGCCTGATCGGAGACGACAAGGGATGGGTGAAGGGGATGGAGTGCATCAGCATGGAGCTGGGCGAACCCGACGCCTCGGGACGCCGCCGGCCCGTTCCCATCGAGGGGAGCGAGCACATCATCGACGTGGAGGTGGTGATCATGGCGATCGGCCAGGGCGCCAATCCGCTCCTGACAAAGACGACGCCCGACCTCGGCCTCAACAAGTGGGGCAACATCATCGCCGACGAGGAGACGGGCCGCACCAACAAGAAGGGGGTCTTTGCGGGCGGCGACATCGTGACCGGAGCGGCCACGGTGATCCTGGCCATGGGGGCGGGACGGAAAGCCGCCATGTCGATCCATGACTATCTCGAAACAGGCGTTTGGGAGCTTCCGCCCAAGGACGTCCCTGAAAACCCGCCTCTTCCGTAGCTATCTGGTTCCGTAGCTATCTGGTTTTGAGTCCGCCCTTTGACGCGCTCCTTTTTCGGGACGTCGACGCTTTTTTTCCGCTTCTTTTTCTCGGTTTCTTTTTTGCGGCGGATTTTTTCGACGACCCCGGTTTCTTCCTGTCATCGGCTTTGGACTTTCCCGCGCCGCCGAACATTCCGGGGCCGGGATTGAAGCCGCTGTTCTTTCTCTGCCCGCCGGCGGGCACGATCTGGAAAAGGAGCGAGCGCCGGGAGGGAAGGTTGGAAAAATCGACCGTCCAGTTCGATGATCCGTTCATTCTCACGGCACAAGAAAGCCCGGAATGCTCCTCGAACACCTCGGGCATTTCGGTCAGGCCGAGCTTCTCGGATAAAACGACATTTCCCGAAACCGTCCCGGCGCCGTCATTGAGCACGACGACGAAGAAGGATCCCTCTTCGGGCGAACCGTAGCGTTCCAGGTAAAGGTCCGGAACATCGGTGGAAACGTACGTCAGGGGTTCCCACCCCCCGTTATAGAGCTGAACGACTTGTTCGTTGTGCCTGTCGGTGAGCGCGAGGCACTCGCTTTCACCGAAGACGGCCGGATTCTCCCACGCCACTCTCTTGGCCGGCCTGGCTCCGGTTCCATGAAGGAGACAGGTATGGAGAATGTCGAGCACATTCTCCTCTGTGATGCCGTCGCCTTCGAAGGCCTGGCCCCGGTACTTGTTGAAAGCCAATGCCCTCTTGTACCGCAGCGTCTTGGGAGAAAAGTTGACCGTTCGACCGCGGCCGTACACGCCGCTTTCGATAACGTGCTGCACCTCGTCTCCATAAACGTCGATCCAAGGAATGCACGCATTGGAATTGGCGAGCCCCCATATGTTGACCATGATCCAGCGGTTGGGATCGGGCGCGTTCGTGTCCAGCCATTGGCGCAGCCACTCGAGATGCTCCACCAGGCCGGCCGCCGGCGGCAACCCGACGCAGTAATCGTTCGGAGAATACGTCAGAGCATGGTCACAGACCGTTTGAGCGCGTTCGCCGTTGAAATCGATAGCGCTCTGCATGAGCAGGTTGTCGAGGAACACGCCGTCGATTATCGACGGGGCGACCTTCCACTTGGGATTGGGATACATCGTGTCATGGAAAGCCGGCGCCAGAACGTGATCTGCGATATAGTCGTTGTACCCCCCGGCTGAGGGATCGATCTTGAATTCCGCCCAGAGCCAGTCCTTGGACCATTTCACCTCTTTGCAGAATTTAAGAACGGGATCCCCGTTCGAGGCCCTCTTGATCGTCCCGGCCAACATCATGTAGTAAGCCCTTTCCTCCGGGTCGGCGCTGTTCTTGCGCTCCTCGATAACATCGAGCATTTCGGTGAGGGTCGGAGGGGTCGATCCTTTGTGAGCGACATTTTCAACAACGAAATCAGGGACGGTATATTCGAGACCTAAAACATCGTGCACGTCGCACAGGAAGCTGCGCTTGGCCCCCGGTTTCCCCGAAAAATCGTAGTGCCTCATCTCCCGGTAAAGAGCCGGGTCGAAAGGAGAGGAAAACCAATCTTTTTTCTCCGCCCAGGCCCTGCGGTACCCGTCGATGACGCCCCGGAAACCCTGCATTGCTTCGAAAGAGTAGAGCCGGGCCGAAAAAGCAGCTTGGCGGCCGGGCTTGCGCGTCGGATCGATTCCGAGCCGGAAACAGAGATCGAGGCAATTGCGGCGGACGTCGTACCCGATGTCGACAAGCCTGATTGGTTGGAGAGGAACGGCCGCCGCAACCCCGGATTTGTTATCGAAAACCCCCCCGTAAGGATAAAGGGAGACAGGCAGGTTGGACTGGCTGTCTGCCGAAACGCTGTTGGCATACCGGTAATCTTCGCCGGTCTGGATCTTGCGGCCCGAAACCGTATCGTCGGGCCAGACCCACCCTTCGGCGTTCACCGGGATCGAGACATGAAGGTCGAAAGCGTGCGGGAGCCCGTCCGAGGCCTTGACCCAGCCGCTGACTTCGATTGAATCGTTGCGGCCGGTCCAGACGGCGCGCACCTCGAAGGGGCCGGAAAAGCCGCTGAATTCGATGCCCCTGTCGTTGGGAAGGACGAATCCCGAAAAGGGCTCCAGACGGGACGGGCATTCGAAGAACCGCACCGCATCGACCAAAAATCCTTCCTGATCATATATCGGATTGAGGTTGGCCGAGATCACGACCCGGGCATAGGACGCGCCCTCGGGCGCCGTGATGAATCCACCCGCGGCTTTCCAATCGAGGGCCTGATCAAAGAAGGGAGCCATGAGCTGACACTCGCCCAGCGCACGCCCGTAGCCGTCGAGCCAGAGGAGGCCGATTCCGTTGTGAGCAGCGCCTTTCCCCGGCTCGTAAAGGCTTCGCTGCCTCTTGAAGGTTCCGGCGTTGACGGAAAGATAACCCCGAAGCGCCTTGTACACAGACTGCAGCCTGTATCGCTTGCCGGGTATGACCGGAATCTCCGCCGCTTTGGGAGACAGGATCCAGCATTGCTGCTGCGCTTCCGCTTGCTGCACCGCAACGAGAAGGCTTTTGGCTCCCTCGTGTGCGCCCGATCCGGTCAATTCGACATCGATCTTTCTATCGCCCACACGGACTTCCCAATGGAACTCCGCCCCTTCGAATCCTTCCTCGAACAGAGGCGACAAAGATTGGTTTGCACCGCGGAGATCGCGGAGATAAAAACCATCGGCCTCCGATCCGACCGGCAGATCACGGCCGTCGACGCCGACACGTGTGATTTTGCCTGAATCGGAAAAGTCGAGCTCCAGCCCCCCTCCTGAAACAGACTGTGAAAAGGCCGGCGAGAGACAAATGAGAAACGATGCCGCGACGCTACAAAGTTTTTTCCAGTATGACAACAAGATCACCCCCCCTGGCCGTTCCGGCATCCTTGGTTCGGGTCTGCCGGACCCGGCTTGTTCCCTGATTTCCCTGTTCAACCATCTCTTCGTTCATAACCCAACCCATCAATATATATTAATCGACAACCCGCGCCAATTGATTAAACTATATTAATATGTTATTTCGGGCAGATTTTACTAAACCGCCAAAAAGATGGATGGGGGGGTGAGTTTATAGCTTTATCTTATTGATATTCAAGGGATTATGTGTATCCCGCGTTGTTTGTTGACCGGCCCTTTTTAACGGACCGGACTCATTCCTCGACAACGAGCTTTTTACCGACACACCGGTCATAGATAACAAGGCCGACAATCGTGGCGGCGCCGATCCCGGTGATAATATACCAGTAAGTTTGGATCTGCCCCCCTTTGATCACCAACCTGTCCCAGAGAATCCCATTGGGATAATCGAAAATCAAGGCAGAGAAAAAGACGGGGAGGAAGACAAATCCCATGTAGATGGCGACCTTGTCCCGGGGCGCGATCAGCCCGACATAGCTGATCAGCTTGGGATAGGCCGTGATCTCGCCGATCGAGAAAAGAACGAGACCGAGAACGAAGAGCCAGGGATCGTTGGACAGCGCAACGATCAGGGGAAATGTCGTGGCCAGGGCGATACCGACGATCATGGTGGGCAGTGGCCGCGCATTCCGCACGAGATAGCTCACAACGACCTGGAACAGGATGATCACTCCCGCATTGATGGTCATGATATTGGCAACGTTGAACGTGAAATCGATGTCAATCCCAAAAAAGGCGAAAGCCTTTGTCACGAAGTCGTTCACGGGCGCCATGTCGAGATAGTCTTCGCGGAGAAGCCAGAGCGCCGAATCGGTCGACCGGTTGTACATGACCCAGAAACCGGAAAAAATGAAGAGGAGGAGGAGGAACCGCCAGTTCTTGGTGACTGTCACGATTCCGTTCCACGTGTCCTGGAACGTCTTGATCTTGTCGGGCTTGGAAGGCTCCCTGTAGAGGAAGAGGTTGTTGAGCAACATGAGCCCCACATAAATGGCCGAGAGAACAAAGACAGGATAGACGTTGTTTATTTCAACGAAATGAGCCGCCACGAGTGACGCAATGAAGGACCCCACATTGATCGACCAGTAGTAGATTCCGAAACCAAGGGTGCTGTTGCTCTTGTCGGTGGACCGGGCGATCGTTCCTGAAATCACGGGCTTGAACAAGCCCCCTCCGAGACCGAGAACGATCATGCATGCGAAAAAGACCGGAAAATGGGAGAAGTTGCCCAGGCCCATGTAGGCCGCAGTCATGAGAACGAATCCCACGCCGAGGACTTTCTTGTATCCCCATTTTTCCGCCAGGGCGCCGCTGAAGATCGGAACCAGGTAGAGAATCACGAAAAGCGTCGTCCGCAGGAGGCCCCACTGCTCCGTGTTTCCCACGTTCTCGACGAAATAATCGGCCAGCATGGCCATCATGCCGTAGAACGCCGATCGCTCGAAGAACTCCATGACGATGACGACCCAGTAGGTGCGCGGGAAGGATCCGAGAAGACCCAGCATGCCCTTTTTATCTTTGTGTATATCGTTCATCCCGTACTCTCTCCACAGGGAAGGTGTTTCACCCGTAACAACCGGTCGGTTCTTACACAGCCCGGATCAGGACCCGATCAGCCTCTCGTGCTCGGCCTTGGTGCACGAACCGGAAACGACCTCCAGGCCGAGCTCGCGGGCCCGCGCCTCCGCTTCCGGGTTTTCGGCGCCCGGCTGAAACCAGACGACCGATGCCCCGATCATGGCCGCCTGTTCCACGACGGGCATCGTCCGCGGGCCGGCAACGAAAAGATCGACGATCTTCACCTTCGGCTCGGGCGGGATCGATTCCAGGTCATGGTAAACCTTCATCCCCGCGATCTCGTCCACCTTGGGGTGGACGGGGACGATCGAAAAGCCGTGGTCGCGCAGATAGAGCCCCACCTCGGTCGACGGGCGGTCCAGCTTGGGCGACATTCCCACGATAGCGACGGCGCACGGGGGATCGAGCAGGCTTTTGATCCGGTCGTCCTCGCTCCGGTCGGGCATGGGGCAGGCATTCGGATTGTCGGTCATTGCAGCATCTCCTCAATACGAAGTTCTTTAACGAACGGTAATTGTGCCGTCCCATCTTATTCGGGCCGGCGGGGCCGTGCAAGCATGGTGTTTCATCAGGCTTTTACCGCCCGAAACAAAACAAAACGAATAATTTTTATTACTTCCGCGGCCGGCGGTTGACGCTCGGGGTCTCCTTTCTTAACGTGTACCCCTTATAGCGAGACTTTCAAAAGCCATGAGCAAATGGAGGAGAAAGCCATGAGCAACGGCATCTTCAATGTTCCCGTTCCCAGAAACGAGCCCGTCCTGAACTATGCTCCCAACAGCCCCGAACGCCAGATACTCGAAGCGCATCTCAAGGCGATGCTGTCCAATGAGATCGAAATCCCCGTGATCGTCGGCGGCCAGGTGGTGCGAACGGGCGACATGGGGGACTGCCGCTGTCCCCACGACCACGGACACCTTCTTGCGCGCTATCACAAGGCGGGTCCGGCCGAGGTGGAAAAAGCCGAGCGGGCCGCGGCCGCGGCCTGGAAAGAGTGGTCCGAGATGGACTGGGAGGCCCGGGCCGCCATCTTTCTCAAGATGGCCGATCTACTGACCGGCAAGTACCGGATGGTCCTCAACGCCGCGACCATGCTGAGCCAGTCGAAGACGCCCCACCAGGCCGAGATCGATTCGGCCTGCGAGCTGATCGACTTCTGGCGCTTCAATCCCTACTACATGGAAAAGATATACGCCGGCCAGCCCGAGTCGGCGCCCACCATGTGGAACCGCGTCGAGTACCGCGCTCTCGAGGGGTTCGTCTTCGCCGTCACCCCTTTCAACTTTACCTCGATCGCCGGCAACCTCCCCACGAGCCCGGCCCTGATGGGGAACACCGTTCTCTGGAAACCGGCCTCGTCGGCCGTCTACTCCGCATGGTTCCTCATGGAGTTGTTCAAGGAAGCCGGCCTCCCCGACGGCGTGATCAACTTCATCCCCGGCTCGGGCGGCAAGGTGGGCAACCCGGTGATGGCGCTCCCCACCCTGGCGGGCGTGCACTTCACCGGATCGACGGGCGTGTTCCAGGAGATGTGGAAGACGGTGGGCAACAACATCGCCGAGTACAAGACCTACCCCCGCATCGTGGGTGAAACTGGCGGCAAGGACTTCATCTTCGTCCACCCCTCGGCCGAGGCCGACGCCGTGGCCGCCAACATGCTCCGCGGCGCATTCGAGTACCAGGGGCAGAAGTGCTCGGCCGCCTCGCGCGTCTACCTCCCCGAAAGCCTCTGGGATCACATCAAGGAAAAATACGTCTCCATGGTCGAATCGATCAAGATGGGCGACGTGAACGATTTCACATGCTTCATGGGCGCCGTGATCGACGAGGCCGCCTTCGACAGCATCACGGCCTACATCGACTATGCCAAAGAATCGACCGATGCCGAGATCATCACGGGCGGAGGGTACGACAAGTCGAAGGGCTACTTCATCGAGCCGACCACGGTGGTCACCGGCGACCCGCACTTCAAGCTCATGGAAGAGGAGATCTTCGGACCCGTCGTCACGATCCACGTCTATCCCGACAAGGAGTATGAAAAAACTCTCGGGATCTGTGACGGCACGTCGCCTTACGCGCTCACAGGAGCGATCTTTGCAACAGACCGCTACGCCATCGAAACGGCGCGCAGAGCGTTGCGCCACTCGGCCGGCAACTTCTACATCAACGACAAGCCGACGGGCGCCGTTGTGGGGCAGCAGCCCTTCGGCGGAAGCCGGGCCTCGGGAACGAACGACAAGGCCGGCTCATCGGCCAACCTGATGCGGTGGACGTCGCTGCGCACGATCAAGGAAACTTTCTGTCCGCCCTCGAATTACAAGTATCCCTACATGGCTGAGTAGGGCCCTGAAAACGAATTGACAACGCGGCCGCAGCCGCCAGGCCTCTGGCAGCCGGAGCCGCCGCGCTACTGTGAAAATGGAGAACGAAACAATGACCAAGTCAGTACTGGACAAGCTCAACATCAAAGAGATCAATCCCGGCGCCTGCTGGGGCCCGGGCGGCTGGATCGAAGAGAAGGGCGAGACGCTCGCGTCGATCAACCCCGCGACGGGCGAAGAGATCGCCCGCGTCGTGCAGGCTTCGGAAAGCGCCTACGAAAAAGTCGTGGCGAAAGCGGTCGAGAACTTCTCGACGTGGCGCATGATCCCGGCCCCCAAGAGAGGGGAGGTGGTCCGCGACCTCGGCATCGCGCTCAGGGAGCTGAAGGAGCCGCTCGGCGACCTCGTCACCCTCGAGATGGGCAAGATCCGGGCCGAGGGGCACGGCGAGGTGCAGGAGATGATCGACATCTGCGACTTCGCCGTCGGTCTTTCGCGCCAGCTCTACGGCATGACGACCCACTCGGAGCGCCCCGGCCACCGCATGTACGAGCAGTGGCACCCCCTCGGCGCGATCGGCGTTGTTTCGGCCTTCAACTTTCCTGTGGCCGTCTGGGCATGGAACGCCGCCATCGCGGCGGCCTGCGGCGACACGACCGTCTGGAAGCCCTCGTCCACCACCCCGCTCACGGGAGTGGCCACTCAGCACGCCTGCAACAAGGTGATGGCCGACCACGGTCTCGAAGGGATCTTCTGCTTCGTGGCCGGACCGGGCCGGACCGTGGGCGAACGGCTCATCAACGACCCGAGGCTTCCGCTCGTCTCCTTCACCGGATCGACTCGGATGGGGCGGCGCGTCTCCGAGGTGGTGGCCAAGCGCTTCGGCAGCACCATCCTCGAGCTCGGCGGCAACAACGCCATCATCGTGACAGAGAACGCCGACCTCTCAATGGTCGTGCCCGCCATCGTGTTCGGCGCGGTGGGCACGTCAGGCCAGCGCTGCACATCGACGCGGCGCATCATCATGCACAAGTCGATCGCAGGCAAGCTCACAGAGGCGCTGGTCAACGCCTACAAGCAGGTCCGCATCGGCGACCCGATCGATGAGAACACTCTTATGGGCCCCGTCGTGAACGAGGGTGCCGTCAAGGACATGGCGGCAGCCATGGAAAAGGCGAAAGCCGACGGCGGCGAGGTCCTGTGCGGCGGAAAAACACTTCCCGACAAGGGCGCCCTCTACGTGGAGCCCACGATCATGAAGATGCCGGCCCAGACCGACATCGTCCGCGAAGAGACCTTTGCGCCCCTTCTCTACCTCCTCGAGTACGAGATCCTCGACGAGGCGATCGCCATTCACAACGACGTGCCCCAGGGGCTGTCGAGCGCGGTCTTCACCCGGAACCTGCTCGAAGCCGAGCAGTTCCTGTCCCACCAGGGCTCCGACTGCGGAATCGCCAATGTCAACATCGGCACCTCGGGCGCCGAGATCGGCGGGGCGTTCGGCGGCGAGAAGGAGACGGGCGGCGGCCGCGAATCGGGTTCCGACGCGTGGAAGGCTTACATGCGGCGCCAGACCAACACGATCAACTGGAGCAGGGAGCTGCCCCTCGCGCAGGGGATCAAGTTCGATTTTTAGCGGCACGATTCACTGCTTAAGACTTAAAGAAAACGGCTCTCCTCGACAGGAGAGCCGTTTTTTTACACCGTCGTGCCACGGTTGCGTATTGAAAAAGGGACAGCATGTGGTGGTCCTTGTCCCTTAAAATCTCGATCGCTCGCGATCAAGAACAAAGGGTAAAAGAACAAACGGCAAAGGGTTACAAAATCAGTCCAGGGCCAACCGAAACCCGTAACTGTAGTACCGGTAGTCGGGGTAGTGCCCGTCGCGGACCGCACAACGCATGCGACTCGCGTCGTCATCCCACGAGCCGCCACGAAAAACACGGTATGTGCCGTTCGTTGGGCCGTGCGGGTTGTCGTAGGGGCTCAAGCTGTAGTAGCCTGAGTCATACCAGTCGTTGCACCATTCCCACACGTTCCCGGACATGTCGTACAGGCCGTAACCGTTGGCCATGTCCGTCCCCGGCGGCGTCTGGTTGCCGTCGTAGTAGCCCACCGGCGTGGTCCAGGGATAAGGACCGGTTTCATACGGATCGCCGGAATTCCAGTAATTCGCATTCGACCCGTCGATGCTGTCGCCCCAGGGATACCTGTAGTAGGGATTGTGCTCGGCCCCGCGGGCCGCCTTCTCCCATTCCGCCTCGGTCGGCAGCCGGTACCCGCCGGCCCCGAAGGTGCATTCCCAGGCGTCGAGGTCGTAGCAAGCAGGAAGCCCGTCCTCAGCGCTCCGCCAGTTGGCATACGCCACGGCACCGTACCAGCTCACCAGCACCATGGGGTGGTCTTCCTTGCCGCTCACGATGCCGAATGTGCTCCCGTTCCAGGTGATTCGGCTGTGCTCCCCGTAATCAGGATAGCCCGTAGGTGCAGAAGTTGTTGAACAGTAAGGGTAACTGGTTCCACTCCCCGCCTTGTACACCACGCCATTCGTCACTTCGATCAGACCCCCCTGGCTCCAGGCCGAGTTCAGGTAGTCGCAGTACTGCTGGTTCGTCACCTCAAAGACGTCCATGGCGAACGCGTCGATGTAAACGGTGTGAACGGGAAGTTCATCAGGGTAGCCTACGCCAGAATGATCGCCCATCTCGAACTCGCCGCCCGGGATGAAGGCCATGCCCGACGGTACTCCCACACTGAAGTCCACGCTGTCCGATGTGTAGATACAGCTTAAGGTCAAGAAACCGTCCGGCCAAGCATCGACGGCGATGTAGGCGATGTATTCGCCGGCCGGAGGCGGCCCGTCAAGAGCCGTTCCCGTCATGTCGGCGAGCGGACCGGTGAAGTAGGCGTTATCGAGACCGCGGTTCCAGCCCGAATACGGTCCGAATCCGTCATAAGTAAAATAGCCTGATTGTGTTTTCAGCACGATCCAGACGTCTACGGCATATCCGGCACCCGAGCCGGCCGTGACATCGAAGGTGATCAAGGCGCTTGACCCCGGATTGATTACAACTCCCGAGTCGAGGCCGTTGCACTTGATATCCACGGTGGTGTCCTGGGCCAGGCCGATGGCGGGGAAAAGAAAAAATACGGCGAGAATGATATTGTAACGCATGGTTTCCTCCTTCCGGCTGGCTGATTGTAATCATTCCTTCCAAACTTAATTATACATAAAAATATAGAAGAGACATGCTTCTTTATGTAAATCCCTTTATCTTTCCAAGTCAGACAGGTGAATGTGTTTCTCAATTACATTGCTAGCAGCGAGGTCTTAAGCCGTAATATGACAGGCGTTTCGCGCTGTTTCTTTTATTGCACATCTATCCAAATTGGGCTGGACCAGACCATGTCCGTGTCCGGCTCCACGTCATTGTCGCAATCCTCATCGCTCTGCTGGGTCACCCGAACATAGTAGAGGCAGTCCCTTTCGACAGAGAGCTTCAGAGAGCCGAAAATACTGTCCGACGGATTCAGAGACTTGCTCTCGATGGAAACCGTTTCGTAAATGCCGTCGCTGTTCCGGTCCTCGGCGCCGATCAGATCGACCTGCACCAATTGGCCCGTGATGAACGCCGTATCCGCTGCCGCGTAAAGACCGTTACGCGATCAGGAAGCCCGGCATCTTTTTCTCGGGGTGTCGGGTTTTTTTCTTACAGGGGCGTTTTCGCAACTAATGCTTTATCTTGGATTCACGGAAAAAATCCTCTTTCGGCCAGAATCTTGAGCCAACACCTTTGTATAAAAGCGATGCGATTATTAAAAGTGGGGTACTTTTATGAACTTCGAAGAGCAAATAGCTAGTGCTTCTAGGTGGCTTGATTCTGCCGAATGGCGTTCCAAAGACAGGCATCTCACGCAGGCAAAGGCATCCGGGATTGAATTCAGGCACCTCCAGCCGGACGTAGACTTCACGCCGGGTACGGTAAACATCATCCGTGGCCCGAGGCAGATTGGTAAATCGACAGAGTGCAAGCTCATCGTCGATGCGGGTCTTGCCGGCGGGAAGCAGCCCAGTCAGTACATCTACTTCCCGTGTGACAATCTGGTGCGTCGCCAAGAGATCGCCGAGGCAGCCCAGGCCGCAAGCGCCATGACGGCCCCGAGTTCAAGCAAACCATTGACGCTGTTCATGGATGAGATTACCGGCATCAAGGAGTGGTACAAGACGGTCAAATGGATGGTCGACACGAACGCACTGCCGCACACGGCCCTTGTGCTGACAGGTTCCTCTGCACGAGAAATCAAGCGCGGATACGATTTCGAGTTCGGGACGGTACCGAAAATCCCTCTCTGGGCATTCCTCACATTCAGCCTTTAGTCCGGGTATTCCACGCGTTTCATCGCGAGGGACTGCCAACCTCTCATCGTTCAACAAAGCATGTGCTCGGTCATGGGACAGCTCGATCATGGGCCAAATCCACCGCTTCCCAAAAAAACCGGGAACCCATTCGGCCCGGCCGGGTCTAAGAAGCCGTGATCGAAAACGGTACCGGCCCGCAGGCAAAAGAGTTCGACCGTCGATGCGACGGTTTTTTTAGGAGACAAACCATGAAATCGATTCCCGCACTGACGATTATTTTCTCACTGCTCTGTCTTGCGCCGGTTCCGTCGTGCATCGGCGAGGACACGAGCCAAACAGCCGCCACCGCGGACGAAGAGAGTGAAGAGCTCTCGAAACAGCAGGACGCACCCCGGACTCGCCACAGTCCAACCGGTCCGGTAAGGGGAAAGAAGGCTCTCCACGCCCTTGGCTATGCTTCGGCCGAATGGGAAGCCAAGGGAGCGGCGGCGGGAGAAACGCGTTCACACCGGATGGATGGAAAATTCAACACTGAAGACTACGACGCCATCACCGAGAACCGTTTCCTCGACACTCTGAAGACACCTCTCTCCACATTTTCGATCGACGTGGATCCGGCGTCGTACAGCAACGTGCGCCGCTTCATCCGCGAAGGCCGCCTCCCTCCCATGGGCGCGGTGCGCATCGAGGAGCTGATCAATTACTTCGCTTACGACTATCCCTCGCCCGAAGGCGAACACCCCTTCTCCATCTTCACGGAGGTGGCGTCCTGCCCCTGGAACCCCGGCCACCGCCTCGTTCACATCGGCCTCCAGGGCAAGAGGATTCACATGGAAGACCTTCCTCCCAGCAACCTCGTTTTTCTCCTCGATGTTTCGGGATCGATGAGACCGCCGAATAAGCTCCCCCTGCTCAAGTCGGCTTTCCGGCTTCTGGCAAAGCAGCTCACCGCCAAGGACAGGGTCGCCATCGTCGTTTATGCCGGCGCAGCCGGGCTTGTTTTACCATCAACACCCGGCAATCAGAAGGACCGGATACTCGGCGCCATCTCGAGGCTCGAGGCGGGCGGAAGCACGGCGGGCGGCGCCGGAATCAAGCTCGCCTACAAGATCGCGAAGGATAACTTCATCCCCTCGGGCAACAACCGCGTCATCCTGGCCACGGACGGCGACTTCAACGTGGGCGCTTCGAGCGACGCCGAGATGGTGCGCCTCATCACCGAGAAGCGAAAAGAGGACGTCTTCCTCACCGTGCTCGGTTTCGGGACGGGCAACATCAAGGACAACAAGATGGAAAAGCTCGCCGACAAGGGGAACGGCAACTACGCCTACATCGACAACATCATGGAAGCGAAAAAGGTCCTGGTCAACGAGGTGGGCGCCACGCTGCTGGCGATCGCCAAGGACGTGAAGATTCAGGTCGAGTTCAACCCCGTGTTCGTGAAGGGCTACCGCCTCGTCGGCTACGAGAACCGGCTCCTGCGGGACGAGGATTTCAACGACGACAAGAAGGACGCCGGCGAGCTCGGCGCCGGCCACTCGGTAACGGCCCTCTACGAGATCATCCCGGCCGGCTCGGACGAAGAGCTTCCCGGTGTGGACGATCTGAAGTACCAGGAAACGAAGATCAAGAGCGGCACCGCGATGAACAGCGAGCTGCTCACGGTCAAGTTCCGGTACAAGAAACCGGACGAAGAGAAGAGCCGGCTCATCGTGGAGGCCCTTGCCGACAGCGGCAGGGACTACGAGAAGGCGTCGCAGGACTTCCGTTTCTCCGCCGCCGTGGCCGAGTACGGCCTTCTCCTCAGGGACTCGGCCTTCAAGAGCAAGGCCTCGTGGGACAACCTGCTCCTTCTGGCCCGAAACGCCAAGGGCGACGACAGGAACGGCTATCGATCCGAGTTCATCAATCTCGCCGAGTCGTGCAAGCTCATGGCCGAAGCGGGTCCGGCGCAGTGATCTCGCACAGGACCCGCCGCTCCCACAGCGGTCTTTTCCGCATGGGACGGCGGGTCGCTTTTTCCCTCCTCACTTGGGCTCGGCAACCACGCTGAATGTTCTCTCCGGCTTGTAGTATTTCCGGAAAACATCACAGAGCTCTTCGGCCGTGTAGCTTTGATAATCCTCTTTGACCTTCCTGTAGTCGTCCAGGCTGAGCCTGCGCGTGTCGAGATGCTGCAGGAGGCCCCACCAGAACCGGGGTTCCTTCATCGTCGTGTCGAGGTTGTTGACAATCTGCTTCTTGGCGTTTTCGAGCTCTTCCGGCGTCGGCCCCGAATCGGCGAAGGCCGCAAAAATCGCTTCCGCTTCCTTGACCACGTCGTCCACCTTTTCCGGATCGCAGGGAGCGCCGGTGTAGAAAAGGCTCGAGTCGTTGTACGATTCCATGACGCGGTTGTCGGCGTTGATCGAGTAAACGAGCTGCGCCTCCTCACGGATCCGCTTGATCAGCCGGCTCGTGAGCGTCTGTGAAACGAGCTCCTGCGCCCGCCTCTCGCGGACGTCGAGCCGGCCGCAGCCCACGAATCCGTAGATGGCCATGCCCTTGGGCGTGATCGTTTCCACGCCGACCCGCTCCTTCCAGGGCCCCTTCACCCTGTCGAGCCTGCGCAGGCGGTCGATGTGCGGCGCCCTCCGCTCCCGGCCCGGCAGCGAACCGACGTACCGCGCCACTAGCGGCATCGCTTCGTCGAGCGCGATCTCGCCCACGACGGCAACCTCGATCGGGGCTTCCCGGCAGAGGCGCTCCAGCCATTTCTGACCAGCCGAAAGCGTCTGCTTGTCGAGCCGATCGACCGTCATGGGCATGATGCGCAGATCATTGTTTCCGGCGATTTTGATCATGTTGATCATGGCTTGGAACTCGGGCATTTTCTCCATATATTCGAGCTGCTGGCGTATTTCGGTTTTCCAGACCGAGAACGCCGTCTCCTCGATCCGGCCGTCGGTGAGCAGCGCGTGGGCGAGCTGCAGCCCCGCCTCG
This sequence comes from uncultured Phycisphaerales bacterium, assembly GCA_964633825.1. GTDB lineage: Bacteria > Planctomycetota > B15-G4 > B15-G4 > CAYZWU01 > CAZWHE01. The sequence continues at coordinate 21,875 of CAZWHE010000011.1, forward strand.
AGGTCCCGGGGCGAGCCCGTGATCGAAATCATGAGGTTGTCCCCCTTCGGCATGGCACGAACGGAGATATTCTTCCCCGTCATCAGGTCGGTGATTTCCGTCGAATCGAGACGACTCGTGGCCGGCTGGCTGAACGCCAGAGCCGCCACATCGGTCACGCCCGCGTTGCCGAACGTCTCCTCGATCTTTCCCCCGGCCAGGCTGATGCTGAGGTAGACCGTGTCCTTCTTGTAGTCCATGAACCTGTGATGAGCGCGCACCCCGTTTTCGAACCAGGCGCTGCTGATCCCCAGGCCCTCGTCGGCCGCCGTCTCGACCACCTTTCCGGGAAGAGGCATCTTCGCCAGGAGCTCTTTCGCCTCCTCCTCCTCCTTCAAGGGCTCCGTTTTGCGTGCAAGCGCCGCCCGCGCCGCAGCGAGAACATCGTCCTCTTCGGGCAAGGCGATTCCGTCCTTGTCCGGCGCGGTCAGCACGTAGGCGAAGGCGCCCGGCTCGAAGTTCTTGACGAACGCGGCCGCCACTTCATCGAGCCCGATGGTGGGCAGCAGCCTCTCGACCAGCTCCAGCGTCTGCGCCGCCGAAAGGATGGGCTCTTCATCCACGATAGATCTTCTGATCTTGCCCAGAAAGTACCGGGCCCTGCGCGTCGATTCCGTGTCGGCCCACCGCTCGATGGAAGCCTTGAAGTCCGTTTTGGCCAGATCGAACTCGCGCTTCCCGAACCCATGGTCCCGCGCCCGGCCGATCTCGACGATCACCTCGTTCAGCATCTTTTCCCAGTCCGCCGGTTCTCCCGTCGCCGACGCCGAAACCATGAGTGTCTCCTTGAAGAAATTGCTCACATCCACCCCGGCCGACTGGTAACCGGCTTCTCCCTTCTTGACGCGCTCTTCGAAACGGCGGTTCATGATCCAGCCCCCGAGCTCGTCGACGAGCTCGACGCGAAGCTGTTCGACCGTCGTTGTGGGAGGCCTGGCGGAACGGAGAGCGATCATCTCGACGTCGCAGGCCGCCAGCTCCGGATCGGTCACGATGATCGACCGCCGTTCTGAAAACACGGGGAACTCGGGACCCCGTTCCTCAGCGGCCGCCGTCGTGGACTCGTATTCGCCGAAATGTTTCTCGATGAGGGGCACGCACCTCTCCGCCGGAGCGTCGCCCACAAGGATCACGTTGATGCGCTCGGGCCGGTACCAGGTGCGGTAATATTCGACGAATTCCGAACGGGGCGCGCTCTTGATGACGTCCTCGAGGCCCTTCGGTATGCGGTTCACGAAGCGCGAGCCCTCGAAGAGCTCGTCCCAGAGCTTCTCGCTGACACGCTGCGCCGTGCTCTGGCGCGCCCGAATCTCTTCAAGAATCACGCCTCGCTCCCTGTCGATCTCGCTCTCAAGGAGGAGCGCGCGGAACACGTAATCGCTCAGGACGAGCAGAGCCTTGTCGATCTGCGCCGTCTCCGTATCGGGTGTAAAGAGCATGTAGGCGGTCTGGTCGAAGGAGGTAAAAGCGTTCGCGTCGGCGCCGAACTCGAGGCCGATGCTCTCGAAATAGGGGATCAGCTCGCCCGGCGCGAAATTCTCCGAGCCGTTGAACACCATGTGCTCCATGAAATGCGCCAGGCCGCGCTGCTCCTCCGTCTCGTTCAGGGAGCCCGTGTCCACATGCACCATGAGCGCCATCTTTCCGGGCGGCGTGCCGTGCTGCATCGTGTACCAGGTGACGCCGTTATCGAGCTCGCCCGTGACGACGGCGGGGTCGAAGGGGAGCGGTTCGCCGGAAAGGACGGGTTTTCCTTCAGGCGAAGCGCAGGAAAAAACAAAGACCAACAGGGAGATGATGAACAGGTTCAAAACGTCTCTTTTCATGGGTCGAATCCTTTCGGGGGGTGTCTTCTTCTATAGGATTACCAGAGCGACTCCTGAACAGCGCCGTCGGGCATGAGCTCGCTCGTGATCTGATGAATCCAGCTGTTGCGGTCGATGTGAGGGTCGAGCCGCGTGCAGGCCGCATCGAACCTGCCGAGAAGCTCGTCGACAAGCCCGTCGATCTCGCGCTGGAACTTCACGTCCGTGTCGCGCACCCCGTCGTAAGACGGGACCGACACGATGGGCACCTTCCAGAGGTGGTCGTAGGTCTTCATCCACTCCGCCACGAGATGATCGAGCTCCGGCCGTCCCTCGGCCGCCCACACCAGGTAGGCGTAATTGTCGATGACGCTCCTGTCGCAGAGAACGTATTCGGCCATGTTCCCTGCGCGGATCTCTTCGGCGACCTGGGTGTGAAGGATCCAGGACTGGGCCAGCAGGTTGGTCTCCCTGTTGATCGGGAGTGGGCAGGAGCGGGCCACTTCCTTCACGAGCTCCACGTTGATGTCGCGCTTCTTGAGAAAAGCCGCCGCCTCGAAACAGAGAGTTGTCTTGCCCACGCCGTGAGCGCCGATCATGGCGATTTTCATGAGAGTCCACCGCTGTTTTGATCACGTGCCGCCCGGTTCGGTCCCGGGATACTCCTTACAATAGTGCGGCGAGCGCGCACTTTCAAGAGGCCTGCGCTTTCAAGAAGCCGGTCATGCCTTGCCGCCGCCGTTCCCCTCCCGGCTGAGAAGCAGTAAAAAGGAGAGAAGGCCCACACACGAAAGGAGCGCCGCCGTCCGGACAACCGCCCTGAGGCCGTAAAGATCGCCCACAGCGCCGCCGACCAGGGTCCCGGCAACGACAGCCATGGCGAGCACGCCGTTCATGACGCCGATCCCTCCCGCCCTCTGCTCCGTCCGTGTCGCATCGGCCGCCAGCGCATTGGCGCTCACCAGAAAGACGGGATAGATTGGAATGATGAAAAAGGCGCTCACCACCCAGGGGTCCTTCAGAAAAGAGACGGCCGTGTATGTTCCGATGTAGCAGAAAATCGATACAAACAGGCCGATCCGCCCGCCCCGGCGGTCGAGAAAGCGGCCCAGGGGGGTGAAAACCGCGATCGCCGTGACCGTTGACATGGAAACAGTCCACCCGAGCATGTGCACCGTGCCGCCCATCTCTTCGGTATAGATCAGGGAAAAGAAACCGAAAAAACACCAGTTGGCCGACGAGACGACGAGAACAACGAGACAGAGCCGGAAGAGCCTCTTGTTCCCGTAGATCTCCCTCAGATCCCCGAGGAGGACCTTGGCCGGGCCCTGCTTCAAGACCCGGCCGAAGGGAACGGCGCTGTTCCCCAAATCGGGATCGCTGATCAGACGCGGCAAGAGAAAAGCCATAAAGAAACCGAGAAGGGCCGGAAAGCCCATGACGGCCCAGGCCGTCCACTCCGCTCCCATGTCGTAGACAGGGCCGTAGAGCAGGCCCAACAGGAACCATCCCACGCTCTGTGCCAGGAGGACGGCCGAAATGGCGCCGGCCCGCGCTTTCTCGCGGATCAGGGTTGCGTGTGAAATGAGCGTCGGCTTCACCGCCCCGTAAAGGATCGAAAAACCGGCCACCGCCGCGATGGCGCCCCACGAGTTCCTGACCGCACAGAGGACAACGAGACAGGCCGCATAACCGAGGAGCCCCGTGATCTCGGCGAGGCGGAATCCCCCGGTGGAATCGACGAAAGCGCCCCAAAAATTGTTGGCAAAAAAAAGGAGAAAGGCCGGCAGGGCCAGAATCAGCGAGACGACGAGATAGCTCGACTCGCCGAGCATGGTTCGGACGTGGAGGGGAAGGAAGGAGATGAAGACGCAGGACGCCAGCCCCTCGCAGAGCGACGCCCCTTTCAGCACATTCATTATTTTCGAGTCGCTTTGTCCGGCCATGGTCCCACATGGTACGCCACGCGGACGAGAACGCAATTTCTGTTTGACTTCCCTCTTTTTCACGGATAGTTGTTTGAAACCAGCCGGTTTTCAACCGTATATATCTCGAGAGGAGAAAAACCATGAAGAAATCCCCGATTCTCTTTCTGCTCATTGGTATCGTTTTTCTCGCCATCGGGCTGCCGGCCTGCACGACACCGGGAAGCCAACGCGCTCTCCCCGGATCGACCGCCCTGATGGGTTCCAGCCTCCTGCCGGCTCCGGCCCTCTTTCTCCCCCAGGAGGAAGGCGCCGAAGAGGCCAAGGAAGAACCGTCCACCCTGGGCGTGGCCCTCCTTTACATCCCCAACCGGATCTTTGATGCCCTCGACATGGCGCGCGCCGGCGTGAACATCGGCCCCGGTCTTGGAATCGACGCCCGGGCCACGAAATGGTGCAAGGCAACGTTCATCAACGACATGTCCATCGGCGTGGGATACCAGACGCTGAGGCATCTGCCGGTCTGTCTCCGTTCCCAGTCCAACATCGGCGTCGGCCCCATCAGCACGCCGAGCACGAGCCTCCTCAACTGGTACAAGGGGGATTACGATCTGCGTGTCGAGCTCCATGTTCTTATCGTGGGAGCTCATGCCGCAGTCGATTTCGGCGAGATCGTTGATTTCATTGGAGGGATTTTCACTTGGGATCCCATGGAAGACGATTTTCAAATCGGCTGACAGGGAACGCGGTCCTGCTGTATACCGCCCGGGCCGCCGTTCTCTCTCTCCTCATCTGGGCAACCGCATGCTCCGACGGGGAGAAACCCGATGACATACTTCCCGCCCAACAGCTTCCGGCGGGCCACATTGCCGGCGCCGACATACAGGGAGATAAATCCGCGTCAACGGGCGAAATCACAGGGGATTCCTCGGGCGAGAAGCCCCCGGCCGAAAAACCGCCGTCCATCGTCTTTGTGCGAAAAGTTTCCCCTTTTCTTAAAAACGATTTCCTCTTCGACGTCGTCAAGAACCGCACCATTGCCGTCAACCGGGCCCTTCCCGCCGTCATGACCCTTTTCTCCTTTCCCGGACCGGCGCACCTGACGGATCCGCCGCAGTTCAACCGCCAGGTCGTCCGGAAGATCCGCGACCTCTTCGTACAGTCCCTGCAGGAAGCCCCGAACAAAAATCGTTTCATCTTCCAGAACGACATGGAGATTTTCCTCGTCTTCAATGCCGCCTTCGAAAAAATGAGCGACAGGGAAAAAGAGGATCTCTTCGCGCGCTGGAGGGACGCGATCGGCGAGCACGAGCCCCCTCCCCCTCCCAACACCAGGCGCTACCCTCTCTTCTGGCTCAGGGAAAACGCAAAGCTCTGGGGCATCGGCGGTCAGGCCTGGTGGTGGGCGTATCACGCTCTGAAAAACGACCCCGCTTTCAGCTTTTCGCGCAAGAAGGGAGCCCGGTTCGTTCTCGCCGACGGAACGGTCTACTGCTCTCGCGGGCTTTAACCCGGTTAATGGGAAGCACCCCCTCAAGCGGATATCTCACTCGCGGTACGGGATCCCGGCCTTGTAGAGCTCATGGATTCTTTGCTGTTCCTCTTTCTGCCCCGGCGGCGCGCTCATGGCAAGCCGGCCCTGGATTTTGACGGCGCGCTCGAAGTCGCCGGCTTCAGCGTACGCCGCCGCCAGGATGGCGAGCAGCTGGGCCTTCCGCCCTCCCGTGAGCTTGCAGACTCTCTCGGCCAGGCGAACGGCTTCCGCGCCGTTCCTCGCTTTCTCATCGCTGTTCATGGCATAGAGACGGGCCAGCGGAACCATGACCGCGATCTCATCGGGGCGGATTTCGTCCGCCTCGCGCAGTGTTTCGGCGGCGGCAGCAGGGCGGCCCGACAGGACCAGGGCTTCGGCCATCTTGATGCGGGCCGCGATCGACCGCGGCTTCAACCGGATCACGCGCCCGTAATGACCGGCCGCTTTGTCATACTCGCCCTGCTGAAGGGCCATCTTCGCCAGGTTACCGCTCGGGATCTCGTAGAGCGGAGCGAGCCGGATCGCTTCCCGGAACTCGGCGCCGGCTTCGGCAAACATGCCGCGCTGCCTGAGTGTTTCGCCCAGGATGTTTCGCCCCTTGGCGAAATCGGGCTTGAGCCGGACGCACTCGCGCGCAAACTCCACAGCCTTGGCAAAAAGATCTTCGGCCAGAACCGGCCGCCCCTTCGCCCCGGCGACCTCGCCCTTCCTCAAAGAAATCCCGGCGAGGTTGAGATAGGAGAGATGGTATCCGGGATTGTTGGTCACGGCGGCCCGGAAATGGGCCTCCGCTTCGTTGGCGCGTTTCTTCCCGAGAAGAAGGACGCCGAGATTGTTGTGTCCGAGAAAATCCTTTTCATTCTTGGCGATCGTGTCGGTCCAGAGCGCTTCCTGGTCCTTGTAGATCCGGCACTGCGCCCGCGTTTGAAAAGTGAGCGCGCATAAGACAATCACGGCCGCCGCGGGCACGGCGACGCGGCGCAGCGCGCCGGGAGAGCAGTTTCGGCCGTCCGGCCGGCGGTTTCCAGCGCGGACCGTCAAGCCCGCAAGCCGGACGACGGCCCAGGCAACGATGAAGAGAACACCCAGGCTGCCGATGTACTGAAAGTGGTCGGCCACAAACGAGTAGACCTGCGGATAGAAATCGACAAAACCGAGAGCGGGAAGAAGGGAGACGGAAAAGAATGCGACGCCGAAAAAGGGAACCCGAGTCCGACGGAAGCTCAGCAAGAAAAGTGCGAGCCCCGTCACGGCGACAAGAAAGGGAAAGAGATATTGCCATGCAGCGGCGGAGTCGATTTCCCAGCGCGGATAGATGAATGTCAGGTCGATGGGCCAAATCAGTTTCTGGGCATAAAAACAGAGCGCTCGCGAGGCGATGAGACACCGTTCCACGATAGTGAAGCTCCAGTCCGTGCCGCCGGCGCCTACGTGGTACTTTTCGATGTGGGCGGTGAACATCCCCGAAACGAGACCGATCACGAGAAAGGGGACGAGCAGCCCCACGAGACGAACGTTGATCGGGCGGCGGCGCAGGTATTCGGCGAGGCCGATGACCACGGGAAGCGTGGCGGTCACGGACTTGCTCAAAAGAGCGCACACGAAAAGGAAAAGGCTGAGGAAGTAGAGCCTTTTCCGTCCCGAATCGGAGAAGCGGAGCCAGGCGAGAAATGCCAGGAGATAGAAGAACGCTGAGAGAACGTTTTTCCTTTCCGACACCCAGGCCACCGACTCGACCTCCACGGGATGCGCGCCGAAGAGCGCCGCCGCGAACCACGCCGCGGCCGGGTGAAGCCCGAGCCGCCGGAAAAGAAAAAAGACCAGGATGGCGTTGAGCGCGTGGAAGATGATGTTGGTCATGTGGTAGCCGGACGGATCCATTCCCCAGAAAAAATGCTCGATATAAAATGTCGTGAAAACGAGGGGGTAGTACTGGGGTGTTTCGCAGGTGACGATCAGGGGGTCGGTGCTCTTCAGGTCGAAGCCGAGCCAGATATCGAAAAGCCCGTCCGGCTGCCCGAGGAGGGGATTCTTGTGGACATAGTCGTCGTCGTCCCAGATATAACCGTTGCCGGTTGCGGGCGCATAGGAAACGAGTACGAGCACGGCGATCGCAGCCGCACCCACCAAGAGAGTTTTGGGAGACAAATCACCTGTCTTCATATCCCTCGATTCTCCCTCGGGATCAAACAGCCAGAAAGGGTTCGGCCATGGCCGGCTCCCACCAGCCCCGCGCCATGCAGGGCGTATTGTAAACCGCGGCGTACTCTCCCCGGGCTGAGATAACGATCACGCCGCCGAGGCCTTTCGCCTGGCGGCTCAGCTCTTCGATCGCGTGTTTCGCGGCGGCCTCGGCCCTGTTGCCGCTGCTGTTCCTTTCACCCGCCCGGAGCGCGTCGATCGCGGTGCGCGCCGTGCCGCATCGGATGATCGATTCCCCCCAGCCCGTTGCCGAGACGCCGCCCACCCTGCTGTCGGCATAGGTCCCGCAGCCGATCAGACAGGAATCGCCCACGCGCCCCGGGATCTTTTTCGGCGTGCCGCCCGTGGACGTGGCCGCCGCGATATCGCCCCGCCGGTCGCGGGCCACGGCGCCGACAGTCCCTTTCTTCCTTTCGTTCCGCTCCCGGCCGAAGGCATAGGGTGTGCGGAAACCCGTATCTTTCCGCAGCTCGCGGAGGCGTTCCCGCTCCCGTTCCGTGAGGAGCTCCATCGAATCGATCGGCTCGAACCCGGCGGACCGTCCGAACGCGGCCGCCCCCTCGCCGGCGAGAAGGATGTGCTCCGTCTCTTCCATCACCTTTCGCGCGATGCCGACGGGATGAAGGAAATTCCTGAGAGCGGCCACGGCCCCGGCTGCGAGATCGCGCCCGTCCATGATGGAAGCGTCCATCTCGACGGAGCCGTCCGTGTTGAGACAGGAGCCGCGCCCCGCGTCGAAGGTCGGGTCCTCTTCCATGGCGGCCACGGCGGCCTCGACCGCGTCGACGGCGGATCCGTCCCCTTCGAGAAAGGGTCTGGCCGCGGAAACGGCCGCGCGCATTCCGTCGAGGTGGGCCTGGCGCCGGCTCGCCGGAATCTCCCACGCTCCGCCGTGGACGATGAGAACCGGTTTGCACTGCTCGGTCATGTCGGGCTCTTCATCACAAAACCGATGAAACATCCGGTTTCAACTAAACACTCCGAGAGTGTACCATGGAAGAATGTCCGCTGCTTCTGTCTCTTAACCCGTTTAATGCATCATAACGATCGCCGGAGAAAAATGTCAGCCCCGTCACCGCTCGATTTCGCCGCTCAAGTCGCCCGTGAAGCCGGAGAAATCCTCATATCCCGCTATACAGGTCTCGGGCCGGGGGACGTGGCTTTCAAGGGCGAGATCGATCTCGTCACCGAGGCCGATATCGAATCGGAACGCCACATCGTCTCGCGGATCCGCGAAACCTTCCCGGATCACACCATTCTCTCCGAAGAAGAGGTGGCAGAAGAGGCGGGGGATTGCCACTGGATCATCGACCCCCTCGACGGTACGACCAACTTCGCCCACTCTCTGCCGGTCTTCTCCGTTTCCATCGCTTATCTCGAAATGGGCCGGATCGAAGCGGCGGCCGTCTTCGCGCCCCGTCTCGACGAGCTCTTTCTCGCCCGACGCGGGGCCGGCGCGTTTCTCAACGGGAAGGCGATCCGCGTGTCGGACCGGCGGAACCTCAGGGAGTGCGTGCTCGCAACGGGATTTCATTATGACCGGCGGACGCTGGAAGAGAACAACATAAGCGCTTTCAACCGTTTCATCCTCGACGTGCGCGGCATGCGCCGCATGGGATCGGCATCGATCGATCTCTGCTACGTGGCCTGCGGCCGGCTCGACGGATTCTGGGAACCCCACCTCCTCCCCCACGACGTTGCGGCCGGCGCGCTCATCGTCGGCGAAGCGGGCGGCATGGTCACCGACTACCACGGTGGAGGCGACTTCATGGAGATGCGCCGGATCGCGGCTTCGAACGGAAAGATCCACGTGGAGATGCTGTCGCGCCTCTAACCCGAACATTTCGCGCTAAGATCTTACCGCACCCCTTCCCACTCGATGACGACCGGTTCGTCGTCGCGCAGGCGGTACTCCCGCCCTTCCAGGAGAAGGTCCTTGCCTGAAACAAGGAGGTCCCGGCAGCCGGGCTTTCTAAACAGAATCGATTCCGGCTTGAAGGGCAGGACAAGGTCGAACGCACCGTCTCGGCCGGCAGTGATCCATGTCGATGCCGCCGTTCTCGCGCTCTCGCCGGGAAGGAGGGCCGCGGCTTGAAAAAACCTGATCGGCGCACCCCTTTCGTCGAGAGCACGGCCCGTGAAACGGCCTCCTTCGTTCAGGGTCAGAAGAATTTCGTGCCCGTCTGAAGCGAGCCCCGGACCGGCGCCGCGCACGCGAACAGCCGACGCTCCGGCGGGCACGTCGGTGAAAAAGAAACGCCCCTCCCTGTTGGCCAGGACATTCAGCTCACGGCGGCCCCAGACAAGTCCGACCTCTGCGCCGCCCATGGGGCGCTCATCCCGGCCGCGCACCCTCCCGATAACCTTGCGGCCCGTGCCCACGGAAAGAACAACGAGCCTGTCCTTCGACAGGAAGAGAGGCTTGACGGTCCTTGCGAAACCGCCCCCTTCAACGAGAAGGCGATAGGAGCCGCAGGCAACGGACGGAAACTGGAAGAGGCCCGAGCCGTCCGTTTCGGTCCAGGCCTCTCTGTAGAAGGGACTGTTCGCGGGAACAGACTCGGGAACGAGAACGAGATGCAGGCCGGCAACATCCGCGCCGTCCTCGTCGCCCACAACACCCCCGAGCGTGAGGTTCGCCGGGAAGAGGATGAACGGCTCCAGCTCTTCTTCTCCGTTTCCGCGCAGGCCGAAGGGTTGGAAGAGATTCTCGAAGAAACGCGGTCCATACCCGGGCGCGGAGACGTGAAACCGCTCTCCAAGATCGCCGGCGGAACGCCACAGGAATGTGCCGTCCTCTGCGACGTCGATGTCATGGTGCCGTCTTTCGTCCTGGTAGGGAATGGTGTATTCCACGCGGATCCAGGCATTGCCGAGAGGCATCCCTCCCCGGTCCACGACCTTCCCCTTGTAAAGAACGCCCCGCGACAGAGTCACCTCGTGAACGGTCCCGAGCTCGGCTATGGAAAGAACGGACGGCGCGAAATCCTCGGCCTCCACGTCGATGCCGTACCGTCCCTGAGGCACGACGAAGGAGAACGTCCCTTTCTCATCGACGACCGCACTGCCCAGCTCGGTTTCCGTGGCAAAGGACGAAACCGCAACGCGGGCGCCCTCGACAGGAAGGCCGAAGGCGTCTTTCACGATCCCTCTGAGCTCCCGCGCTTCGGGCAGGAGAAGGTCGAGGTCGAGAGGGCTCCCCTCCCGGCAATCGACAAACCGCTCGAGAAAGCCGCCGCCGGCCCGGACGGTCAGGAAGTAGGAGCCGGACGGGGTCTTTTCGAAAAGGAAGAGGTTCCCGTCGCGCCGGAATGGAACGCTGAGGCCCGGCACGGGGTGGGTCATGGAAAGACGGACCGCGGCTTGGGCGTTGGGATCGAGATTGCCCACACGGACGGTGACCGCCGTGGATGGAAACAGGCGGATCGTGATGTCGCTGCCTGGTGACGCCGCTTCGATCCAGCCGACGGCATTTCCTTTGGATGCCTCGACGCGGAAGATCCCGGAGTAGGGCGCTGCCGCTTCGAAGGATCCGTCTTTTTCCGAAAGAACTTCGGGGCTTTGATACCCCCAGAATCCCTCGACCTGGCTGAGGGGCACCAGCTTGATCCCGGCCCCGGCGACCGGAGTATCGTCAGGGGCCGTTACCTTTCCCATCACGACCCCCGCGCTGCCCGTCAAGGCCCGACGGGGAGCGGATTCTTTCGAAGACCGGAGCAAACCTTCCGCTTTATTACTGCGATCGAGCAGTTCGGCCACGGTGATCGTATCGAGAGGGGAAAGCTCCCCGGCCGGAGCGCTCTCATGGAAGCTGTCGAGAATGATGTATAAAAAAAGGACAAAAGCGGCCGACGCAGCGAGAAGGATGGCGACAACGGACACCACGCCGAAGCCTTCCTGGCCGTAGCCTTCCCCCCTCTGAATGGGATCTCCCTCGCTCTGTCGCGGAAAGCCGGTGTTCACGGAATGTCCTCTTTCAAGAGAAAGGGCCTGCGCCGTTGGGAATAAAGCACGCGCCGCAAGAAACGACACCCCCGCGCATGATCCGATTCAGCCATAAAGAGGATGAAAATTCAAGGAGAGGGTCGCGGGATGGTGCGCAGGATCTCCTCCCCTGGAAATTACGTCAATCAAGAACATTGTATTGTCTGCGAGTTCTTTGGCGGAATATACTGACCGAATGCCAGCTATCATATATGGTCACATTGCCTTCCGGCGCCTCCTGGCGTTTGCGGCTGACTGGTTGATCATAGCCCTGTGGGGCGGCCTGCTCTTCGGCTTTTCGCTCCTGGCAACCGGCGGCGAGCTCGTCCGACCCGGGGAACCCTGGGCGGCCCAAGGGCTTGGTTTCCTTACGATGACTTTGCCGGTCACTCTCTATTTCGCTTTTTGCGAAAGCTCGAGATGGAGGGCGTCTTTAGGTAAGCGTGTCGCCGGATTGGTTGTTTTTCGGGAATCCGGGGCTAGGTTATCTTTTGGCCGAGCGTTCTTCCGCAATGCAATAAAGTTTGTTCCCTGGGAGTTCGGACACACGGTCGCCCAGCACGCGGCTTCCGCGGGCAGCGAAGAATTCCCGGTCTGGCTTTGGGGGCCTGCGGCCGCAGCCGCGGTCGGCCCGCTCTGGTGGTTTGCAGCCATGTGTGCCACGGGCCGCGCCCCCTACGATCGCTGGACCGATGCTCGGGTCATGCGCCTGCAAGAAAGAGAGTAGCCGTTTCATGACGTCACATTTCTATGCTCTGCTTTTTCTCACCGCCCTGGCCTGCGCAGTCCTGCCGGAGCGGGCTCGCGGCCAAGAGTATCCAAAGCTCGCCCCGTACCAGGCCATCCAGTGGAAGGAGAACGTACCCGAGGTTCAGCTCGACGGCGAATGGTTCGTCTTGAAGTCGATCAACGACATCCCTGTGACCGAGATCGTCGCTTTTGCGAAGGAAAAATACAGGAGCCGCCGGCAAAAGCGCTTCGATGAAGACCTCGTGCAGGTTCTCAGCGAGATGGGCGGCACGGACGGCCTGGTCGTGGACGTGCGCGACAACGGCGGCGGATCGCGCGACGCTTTGCGCGTTCTCTATTCATACCTCGTCGGCCCTAAAGATCCGCCGCGCGTCGTCACCACTGCCGTGTTTCGGACTCATAAAATACACGAGGAAGACCACCTGACCAACCGGTTCATGTATCGCGCCGACGCGGATGTATGGACTAAAAGGGAGCGGATAGCTATTGCCGCCTTCGCCAGGACCTTCAAACCCGAATGGAAACCGCCTAAAAGCCAATTCAGCGACCGGCATTACATGGTGCTCGGCAGGCTCGTCGATCCCGGCATCTTTCACTACAAAAAACCCGTTGTCCTGTTGATGAACGCCAAGTGCTTCAGCGCAACGGACATATTCCTCTCCGGTCTCAAGGGGTTGAAAAATGTGACGCTCCTCGGCACGCCGAGCGGCGGCGGCAGCGCCCGGTCGGAAAGCATCCCTCTCGGCGAAACGCCCTTCCGCCTCCGTATCGGCACGATGGTCTCCTTTCAAGCGGACGGCAGGCTCTTCGACGGCAACGGCGTCCGGCCCGACGTCGTTATCGAGCCGCTGCCCGGGCACTTCATCGGCGGCCCGGACAATGTGCTGGCAGAAGCGGTCAAACGGATCAAGGGAGAGTAGACGGCGGGCAGCGCGTCTTCACAGCGGGACAATGGGAAAACCCCGGTCATATTTTGAATATAACGCTTGACGTTTAACGATATACGTTATATGCTTTAACAAATGATAAAATCATTTAAGAATAAAGAAACGGAGAAAATCTACGGTTGTGACTTTTCCCGGAAATTTCCAAGAAACATTCAACCGGTTTCATTAAGAAAATTACGAATGATAAACAATGCAAAAAACATCAATGATTCAAGAATTCCGCCGGCAAACAGCTGGGAAAAGCTTACCGGTAAACGAAAAGGACAATACAGCATTAGGATCAACGATCAATGGCGCATCTGTTTCACCTGGCGTGGTGGAGATGCGCATGAGGTTGAAATAACCGATTATCATTGAGGAATAAGAGTATGGCGAAAAAGAAAATGCGCCCAATACATCCCGGAGAAGTCCTTCTGGAAGAATTTCTCAAGCCGATGAATATGAGCCAAAACAAGCTCGCCATGAACATCAGCGTACCTCCACGAAGAATAAATGAGATTGTATTGGAGAAACGAAGAATTACCGCGGACACCGCCCTCAGGTTGGCGAGATTCTTTGGAACATCTGCTGAGTTTTGGCTTGGTTTGCAGTCGCAATACGACTTGGATGTCACGGCAGACAAACTCGGCAAATGCCTCGACAAAGAAGTCAGGAAATATTCAGAAGCGATATAGAACGATAGCCAGCTGATCGAATAAGGTGGTCCTTATTTTGCGTTTCCCGCCGGCGGCGGAAGGGAAATCTTCCCCAGGAACACGGGATGGCGGGCCCCTGTCGCGTCCGGGAGGTTCGCCGTTGTCCCCGAGATCGTCTCCGACGCGAGGACGGCGAAGAGAACGGCTTCCTTTCCGTCCACGGGAACGCCGAAATGGGACGACGGGTGAACGGGCACGGGAGAGAAGCGCTCGGAAAGCATTGTCATGAGGGTCGTGTTGTGAACCCCGCCGCCCGATGCGACCACGCGGGCTGGCGGAGCGATCTCCGGGTCCATGAAATCTTCGATCGCTCGGGTCACGGAGAGAGCGACGAGGGCCGCGGCCGTAGCGAGAAGACCTTCGGGAGAAAGTCCTTTTCCCCATTCGAGCATCCGGTCGACATAGCCGGACCCGAACATCTCGCGGCCCGTCGACTTGGGCGGAAGGCGCTTGAAGTATTCTCCTTCGAGAAGACGCTCCAGCAAAGAACGATCGACTTTTCCAAGTGCGGCGGCGCGGCCTTCGCGATCGCAAGGAGGATTTCCGGGAAGAACGCGCTCAGCCAGGCCGTCGAGAATCATGTTGGCCGGGCCGGTATCGAAACCGGACAGGGAGGAGAGATCTTTCCCCCCGGCCGTATCCGCTCCCGGAACGAAGGTGACATTGGCGATCCCGCCGAGATTGAGGGCTACCGTCGTGTCTTCGAGGTCGCGGAAAAGGATCCTGTCGAGGTATGGGGCGAGGGGGGCGCCTTCCCCGCCGGCCGCCATGTCGGCGGCGCGGAAATCGGAGAGGGCGACAAGGCCGCATTCGGCCGCGATGACGCATCCGTTTCCGATCTGTAGAGTCGCGCCGGGCCGGTCCCCGCGCGGGGGGGCGTGAAAAATCGTCTGCCCGTGGGATCCGACGAGGTCGATTTCGGAGAGCTCGATCCCGGCGTCTGCAGCGATCTTTTTGACGGTCTCGGCAAAGAAACGGCCTACCTCGAAATCGAGCCCGGCGATCTCGGCGGCGATCCCGCCGGTTTCGGCGGCGATCCCGCCGGCCGGGGCCCGGGCCGCAGTCAGCACCCTTTCTCTCAATGGGGCCGGATAGGGAAGCGTATCGTGGCGGATGATTTCGATTGAGAGGGAGCTTCCCGTTCCCCGGACGCGCACCAGAGCGGCATCGACGCCGTCGGCGCTCGTTCCCGAGATCAACCCCGCACAGAGGCGGCTGTTTTGGGCGGAAATCTTTTTCAGCAGATTCATTTTCAAAGGCCGGCCCGGGTCTTGGAAATTGAATTCTCCCAACAACCCCGTATTCTGGGGTCTGTGACTCTTTGCCAATATGAGGCAGTTTATTCCATGAACTTCGATAAAGCCATAGACATTGTCGACCGGTTCATCGGTTTGGCGCCGAATCTCGCCCGAAGCGGCCATCCGGGCGGGTCGCGGTCGGAAACCCGCCCAGAAGGCTGGCCACTTTCAGGGGCTCGGAACGCTTATAATAATATGGCCCTTCCATGTCGAAATCGATCGGAGACAAAGAGATGAAAAAATATGTTCCTCTCGCGGCAATCCTTTCCCTCCTCCTTTCCTGTATCGAATTCGAAAAACAAACGATGACCCTGCGTTACGACAAGGAGAACGACCGGCTTCTCATTTTCCAGGTCTACGAAGGTATTTCGGGAAGCGGCGTTGATCCGCTGGGAGGCTTTTTCACTGTAACACTTGGAAAAACCAAAAAGGATGACGAGGATAAAGATGCGGACAGCGTTGCATCACTCCTGACGACGAAAGAGGTGGAGCAGCTCCGCTCGGTGATGGAAGGGGAAAGGACTTTCTTCTTTTCAAACTGGATCGCTGAATACAACCGCGAAGCCCTGGAAGAGTCCCTCGCAGAGGACGGTATCGGCGGGAAGAAGGAGAAGCTTACCTATAAAGAGATCAGGGCGGTGAGCGAAGCCCGGATCCTGATAAGGCTCATCCTTGATAACACGAAGGTCCGGAACGGAGAGTTCTACCTGAACGAGGAGGAGAAGCTTTCGGGTTATCAGTTCGTCGCCGTCGAAAACGCGTCTTGCATTGTCGACCAGGCGAACCGCGCCATTTCCGCCGCCCTGCTCGGGATCGAGTTTCTCGAAGCCGACGAGATGCTGAAAAGCATGAAAGACATTCTCATCACGGCCGCTTCCAACAACCACGAATGGATCGCCCTCGACGGAAACTGCATCACGGTCAGGATCCCCATGCCCTACGAACAATTCCGAATGATCAAGGACGACATCGTGGAAGACATACCCGAATCATGCGACCGCCCCGACGAAGGAGAGTGCGCGGCGGTTCAAACCTTCTCTTCGATCTCCGAAGTCCTGCAATCCGATTTCTGGGTCTCCTATGTGGGCGAAACGCTCGAAATCACGATCGGCCACCCCTCGGCGGACCGGACCCGCGTTGCGCTGACCTGCTCCGGAAAATACAACCCGAGCGCCTTGAACTACGTGTCAGAGGTTTACGGCATTGCCGAGGAGGTCGACATCGAAAAAACGATGGACACCTTTTTCGAGTAAGGAGGACACAATACGCAGTGATCCCCATTCACTGCACATACTCTTCTTCGAGCACGCCCACAAACGGAAGGTTGCGGTATTTTTCGTTGTAGTCGAGACCGTATCCGACGACGAACTCGTCGGGGACGACGAATCCACAGTAATCGACCTGGAGCTCCACCTCGCGGCGGGCGGGTTTGTCCATGAGCGTCGCCAGACGGACGGAGCGGGGGGAGAGGGTGGCCGAGACCCTGTCGAGAAACCCCTTCATCTGCCGGCCCGTGTCCACGATGTCCTCCACGAGAAGGAGGTCCTTGCCGGTCACGTCGTTCTTGAGAAGCATCGTGGTTTGTCCCTCGCCCGTGGACCGGTCATCGATATAGCTCGAGATCCTCACCGAATCGAACTCCACGTTTTCGTTGTCAATCAGGTAGGAGAGCTCGGACGAGAACTTCTGCGCGCCCTGGAGAACGGTCACGATCACGAGGGCGTCGGACCCGCGATAATCCTCTGTGACCTGCCTCGCCAGAAATTGGATCCGTTTCCTGATGATGTCCTCGGGAATCAGGATGTACTTGATCCGCTTTCTGACCCAGTTCAGTTCGATCGAATCGGAGGTCTCGTGATAACTGCCGTCCCTGACATCGATCGGCTGAGTGAAGTTCTTACACACAATATCCGCTCCTCCCTGCTACTCGAGCTCAGCGTTTTTTTCCCTTTTTCGGCTTCAACCGGTAGTTGGTTTTTACGTACTCCTTCCATGCTTCCTCAAAGCGGAAGGGCGTCATGCCCAGCGCCTTTTTCGTAACCTCGGCGATCGGCTTCCGCTGCTTGACGAGGCGGCAGACCTCGCCGAACCTGTCCGGATGTTTTTTGAGAATGAAATCGACATAGGACCAGGAATGCATGTGCTCGCTCGGATTCAACAGATCCGTGTTCTTCGAGGTGACATCGAAGAATGAAAGAGTCCTCTTCTGCCTGACGTATGTCAGGACAGTGGGCTCCCACTTGCCGAACTTGAAGTTGCCGATCGAGTCCCCTTCGCGGTAGCAGTAATTCCTCACACCCCCGAGGTGGCCGAAATACTTGAGCTCGTAATGGTGGGCAAAGCCCGCGTCAACCCACCCCCCCCTGATATTGCCCGGCCAGATTCCGTCCCACACATTGGAAAGGAGACAGTGGACGACGTTGTGCACCACGGCCTGGTGGAGCTCGAACTCTTCGTGAAGATAACCTTTGTTGTAATATATTGTAAATATCGGCTTTGCGCCGATCATGTACGACTTGGTGTTCGAGCTGTGGCGGCAGTACTTGAGCGCCGTTTTCACGAGATCTTTTTCCCGCTCCCAGATCATGACATGGGTTTTGGCAAGGTAATCCTTTTCAGTAACGCCGAGGTCCCGGTTGACATCCTCGAAAAGCTTCTCCAGGCGCTCCAGGTAGAGGTGGGCGGCCCCGTGGAGCTTAACCCCTTTCAAACCGACCGTGATCTTGGCGACATTGAAAGTGATGATGAAATGATCAGACTCGGCGTGGATGATCCTGCTCTTTCTCCTCTTCCCGCTGAGACAGTTGTCGATCTCGCGCATCTCTTTGAGCCAGGCTTCGTTCTCTTCCCAGGCTTTGAGCGCTTTGGGCTCGGGCTTGTTCGAACAGCGCCCGCACGCCTTGAAAAAAGTCCCGCGGCATTCGGAACAGACAACGAACTCGCTGCAGCGGAAAAACCCTTTTTCCTTCTCGAGCTCATCCCTCTTGTGTTCCTTGCACGGGACCACTCCGCTCTTTTTGCAGATGTGGCAGGGAACGGGCTTTTTTTCGTCTCCACCGGGCAAATCGCCCGGAGTGATCAGAAGGAGCAGCAAGAGCCAATGAACCACAACACAACCTCGAAAGAATTTGCCGGTTTCGGCCGGCCGGCTTTCCTATCAATCACCGGACGGGGTCGCCTTTTTGTTGTTTCTCGTCTCAAATATACCAAAGATAAAATCCCGGAACCCCTGAAATTGCTTATTTCGCGCTAGACTCCCGGTCAATGTTGGGATATACTTTTCATAGTTATAGAAAATAAGCTAATAAAGAGACTGATGGTGCTCTCATTGACAGCACGCCCCTGTGCAGCAGATATCTCCGGCTCTCTTTCCGTCTGAAAACCAGTACATTTTCTCATCGTTCATAACGAAGGACTCGTCGATGAGAAGGTGATGGGGAAAACATCCCCATAAATTGAGCCGCCTCCGTCAAGGAGGCGGCGGTTTTTTTGGAAGACCCGGGGGTTCCATTCCCGTCCACACCGTCCGGAAGCCATGCCGCGAGCGGCCGGCAAGGCCGATTGTCCCTTTACAAGCACGAGTCAAAAGGTTATCCCGCTTGAATTGTCGCCGTAAAAAGAATCCCCATCGGGAGGCGTGTCATGCTCGCAGAGCTCATCGACGGATCGGAGGCCCTTCTTTTCGATTTCGACGGCGTCATCGCCGATTCGGAGCCCTTCTTCTACGAGAGCTACAACAATGCCTTCAAAAAAAGAGGGCACGAGATCGACAGGATCGAGTACTGGGAATTCTGGACCTCCCGGGGCGAAGGGGTCACCGGAGAAGTCGCCCGCCACAATCTCCCGTTCACTGAAAAAGACCTCGAAGAGATCTATGCCGAACGGCGCACGTCCTACTCGGAGTTCTGCCGCACAGGGAAAGTCAAGCTCTACCCCGGCATGATGGAAGGGGTTGCGGCCCTCGTCCGGAAGGGCAAGCCCTGCGCAATCGCATCCAACTCTTTCGAAGACGACATCATCGAGATCCTGAAATGCGCGGGCTTTCCCGACCCGCCCTGTCCAGTGATCGGCCGCAGAAAAGGGCTTCGCACGAAACCGGCGCCCGACATCTTCGTCTACACAGCGGGCGTGCTCGGCGCCGAGCCGGCTGCGTGCCTCGTTGTCGAGGACGCGCGGAAGGGGCTCGAGGCGGCCCGGGCAAGCGGCATGGCGTGCGTCATCGTGAGAACGCCATACAACAGAAAATCCGATTTCACAGAAGCCGACATCGTTGTCGAGAGCCACGAAACCCTCGGACATACGATCTCTGCCTGGGCGGAGTAAAAACGAATCAATATAGAGCCCTTCTCGCATGGGAGGCGGCGCTTTGGAAAAAATGCTCACCTCAGGCCGTTCCTATCTCATCGGCGCGCTGCTCGTCGCCGCCGTGGCCGTTGTCTACTGGAACGGACTGGACGCCGATTTTCTCGTCCACCACGACGACGATGATTATGTCACCGGCAATCCCAACGTCATGAAAGGATTGGGCATCGAAAGCGCGGCATGGGCCTTCACCCACGCACACGCGTGCAACTGGCACCCTCTCACCTGGATTTCACACCAATGGGACGTCACGCGCTACGGGCTCGATCCCCGCGGCCATCATCTGACCAGCCTGATCCTGCATGGGTTGAACACCCTTCTCCTCTTCCTTGTCATCAGCCGGATGACCGGGGCCGTGTGGCGCAGCGCCTTCGCGGCCGCTCTTTTCGGAATTCACCCCCTCCACGTCGAGTCGGCCGCCTGGATCGCCGAGAGGAAAGACGTGCTCAGCACGCTCTTCATGATGCTCGCCATCTGGGCCTATATCGGATACTCGAGGAGGCCCCATCCGGCTCGATACCTCCTGGTCGTGCTCCTCTTCATCCTGGGACTCCTTTCCAAGCCGATGGTCGTGACCCTTCCTTTCGTGCTCCTCCTTCTCGACTACTGGCCGTTGAAAAGAATGGTCTTTGCGAAGCACCCGCCCGGCAAGGACGAAAACAGTAGTAAAAAGGAATGCCCCGCTTTTCCGCCGAAGAGACCGGCATGGCTGGTCCTGGAAAAAACGCCCCTCTTCGCGCTGTCGGCGGCATCGTGCGCAGTGACCCTCATCGTGCAGAAGGAGGGGGGCGCCGTGCAAGGCTTTCCGCTGCTGACCAGGATTTCGAACGCCCTCGTTGCGTACGTCGAATACATATTAAAAACAATTTGGCCGAGCAGGCTGTCGGCCCTCTATCCCCACCCGGAAGAATCGATTCCTTTGTGGCAGGCTGCTGCGGCCGCGGCGTTTCTCATCGCGGCGACAGGGCTCGTTTTTTATTTCGGCCGGCGATTTCGGCCGTCCGGCCGGCGGTTTCCCTACCTGCTCGTCGGGTGGCTCTGGTTCATCGGAACGCTCGTGCCCGTCATCGGGCTCGTGCAGGTGGGAAACCAGGCCATGGCCGACCGCTACACCTACATTCCATTGATCGGACTCTTCCTCATTGCGGCATGGGGGATTCGCGACCTGTTCAGGCAACGGGCCGGAACGTTGATCGCTCTTGCCGCGGTCTGTGCACTGGCCGCAACTGCGCGGGTCCAGGTCGGCCGCTGGAAAGACAGCCCCACCCTCTTCCGGCACGCCCTTTACGTGACGGAGAACAATTACCTCGCTGAACACGATCTCGGAATGGCCCTCATCCTGACCGGCAAGCCCGAGGAAGGGGTCGAGCATCTCCGCAGCGCCGTCAGGATCAAGCCCGGCTGGGGGGTGGCGTACGTCAACCTCGCCATGGTGCAGCACTGCCTCGGGAACCACGCCGAAGCCTGGAAATACGTTCACCTCGGTCGGAAACACGGCTTCGAACCGGATGCCCGGTTCCTGAACGACCTCTCCAAAGAGATGAAAGATCCGGGCGAGTAAGAGACAGCCGATATCGAGGGGTGATCAGCGACCGGGCGGAGAAGGCGCCTTCCCGGGCGAAGCCAGCTCCCTGCTCCGTTTCAGCGCCGCCTCGGCTTCCGCGGGACGGCCGGTCTCGTGATAGAGACGGGCGAGGTCCATCCAGAGGAGAGGATCGCGCGGGGTCTCCTCGAGGGCCTTCCGGGTCCAGCGCTCGGTCTTCGGCCACTTCCCCTGGCGGGCAAAGTAATGGGCGATGTAGCGGCACTGGTTCGCCGTAAAGGCGGGCGGCACGCGAACGGGAAAACTCCACAGAACGAGAACCAGGGCCGGGGCGAGCGGCAGGGCGCAGCGCATGAGCGATCCCCACTCCCTCTGCTTGAAAAATGCAATGCCGCGCTCGAGCGCATGGGCTGCAAAAAGGACAATGTAGGGAACGGCCGCCACGCGGTAGCGCGCCGAGAGAAAAAAGAGGATCGTCCCGCCGAAAAGACCGGCCAGGATCAGGATGAGCCAGCCCGTTTTACCACGTCCGGATGTTTTGCCGGAGGCCGGCTTTCTGCGTGCCCGGATCGCGAGAAAAAGACCGGCGATCCCCAGGCTCCCGATCGCGGCGAAATTGAGGAAGGCAAAACGGGGGGAAGTGAGAATTTCCCTGAAGAACGCGAAATCGAAGTTCACGGGAAGCTCGTAGTTGTTCCAGAAGAGGGCCGCTTTCTTCACCATGAGGCGGGTCCACCGAGCCGGGTCGGCGGCGATATGCTCGAGCCCTTCGAAAAACCAGTACCTCGAGTGCCGCCCGCCGTATTCAACCGCGCCGGTCGCGCCGGCTGCTTCAGCCGCGCCGGTTGATTCAGCCGCGTCGGCTGCCTCAGCTGCTTTGGCAAAATCCTCGAACATGCCCGACTGGGTCGTCCTGAAACCGTGGGGAATCATCCAGGTGCCCGTGGCCTGCTTGTTGTTGCCGATGTAGAAGTTCACGCCGCCCGCAGTGGTGAGAAGAGCCGGTTTTCCAGTGGCGGCAAAGTTCCTGATCGCCAGGGGCGCCACGGCCAGGGCCGCGCCCACCGCGCCGAAGGCCAGGATTTTCATCATCCTTTTCCGTTTTCCCGCGCGTGCAGCGCCCAGCATCCCGCAGAGCGGCAGGAGCAGGACGACCAGGAAATACTGGGGCCGGATCGAAAAGAGCATGCCCAGGAGCAGGCCCGATACAATGAAAAGACCCGGCTTCTCCTTCTTCAGCGCCCAGGCCGTCGAGCAGATGAATAGGGCCGTCAGAACAGGCAAAAAAGCTTCGGACAGAAGGAGCCCCTCGATGAGGACGAACTGCCCGTAGAACGTTGTGAGACCCGCGGCCAGGACACCGGTCGTCCTGTTGAACGCGAGGCTCCCGGCCAGGTAGACGGCGGCAACGCTCGCGGCGCCGAGGATGAGCTGAACGAGGGTGGCCGTGAACATATTGCTCCCGAAGACGAAATAGATCGGCGCCAGGAGGTAGCTGTAAAAGGGCGACAGGGTGAAGAGCCCTTCGCTCTCGAGCAGGAAGTCGCCCGATGCTATCCTCTCCGCCCAGGAGTGATACCTGAACGAATCCATCGTCTCGGACTCGAGGAGGACGCTGATGTCGTTATTGCGGAGCTCGAACCAAAAGGCGAGGCGCACTGCGAGTGCGACAAGAAAAAGGACCGCCACGATGAAAACAACCGTTCGCGTCGACAGGCCGGAATCCACAGGCAGACCGGAATCACTATTCCCGTTTGTTTTCTCTTTTTTCATGCGCACACTCATAATATCTTTGAACAGGCCTGTTGCAAGACAGCGCGGAACCGTCTTCTCTTCCGGAGGTCCGTCATGCCCTACACCTACGAATACCCGAGGCCGATGGTCACTGTGGACGTCGTCGCCGTCGCTCCCGGCAAGCAGGGGCTCGAGCTCCTTCTCATTCGCCGCGGCAACGATCCCTTCAAGGGAAAGTGGGCTCTCCCGGGCGGCTTTCTCGACCTCGACGAAGAGCTCGAAGAGTCGGCGGTGCGCGAGCTCCTCGAAGAGACGGGAGTCGAGGCGAAGGAGCTGAGGCAGATCGGCGCCTTCGGCAAGATCGGCCGCGATCCGCGGGGCCGCACGATCAACGTGGCCTTCCTGGCCGTCCTCGACGAGAGCCACGCGCCGCGCGCCGGTGACGATGCGGCGGAAGCGCGCTGGTTTCCCGCCGACGAGCCGCCCGACATGGCCTTCGACCAGAACGAGATCCTGGAAAAGGCCGTCGCCCTGATCTGAGCTTTCCTCACAGGATGCGCTTCCCCACTTCTTTCCGTTCGGCGAGCCTGCGGAACTTCAAGCGCGGGTAGCCGAAGCAGGCGGCGGCATGGATTGGACAATCCCTCGGAATGCCGACGAGATCATAGAGATCGGGGGTCCTGTCGAAAGCCCTCTCCACCGTGCCGAGCATGCACGACCCGAGACCGACCCGCTCGGCGAGAAGCGTCATCTGTGTGAGGGCGATCACGCAGTCGTCCTTGGGCGTGGTCGCCCCCCGGCCGGCATGGAGAAGGGCCGCAACCGGCGCCTCGTGAAAGAGAACGTCCCGGCCAGCGCGCCAGTCGGACATGAACCTCTCGAGGTAGCGGCGTATGCCGGGATCGCCGAGGCGGCGGTCCACGAAGGCCTTGAGGAAGAAGCGCTTGACCGGATTGGCGAGATGGCGCTCGTAGTCGCCGTACCGGGCCATGATCCGTTTGCGCAGCCCGTCGATCAGCGCCGGATCGACGATCATGACAACGTTCACGGCCTGTTTGTTCGATCCTGTGGGCGCATAACGCGCCGCCTCCATGAGCCGATCGAGCACCTCTGGAGGCGGAACGTCCTTCTTGAACCTGCGCGCCGATCGCCGCGTTCTGAAGAAGTGAAGGAGGTCCTGCGCGCCGGGCAGCCTTTCTCTCTCGATGCGGGGGGGGAGGGAGCCGTCCTCGAGCACCAAAGCGTCGCGCGGACAGAGAGCCATGCAGTGACCGCAGTCGATGCACCGATCCCCGGGGTCGTACTCGAGGACGCCTTCTCTTTCGAAGTAGATGCCGCGGCCGCACACATCGATGCAGAGGCCGCACAGGTCGCAGCGCGAATGGTCCACTCGGGCGGGTCTCATCGTCTTCTCCGAGTTCTTCTATTTTCCGGCGGAAAGGTTATGTATTATCAAAAAGCAGCCTCCTGATACCCGGAAAATCACGGGAGAACAAAAAGATGAAACTCCTGAGCTTTGGTCCGAAAGGCCAAGAACGGCCCGGGCTTCTTGTCGGTGAAGACCGGATCCTCGACCTCTCGGCCGCCCTCCCGGAAAATCCTCGATCGATGAGAGAGCTTCTCGAACAAGGCCTGCCCGAGAGCTTTTCCATTGCAGAAAACGCCAGCCAGGAAGCCGAAATCGCCGGCCCGAAGGCCGAAATCGCCGGCCCAAAAGAAACTCTCCCCCTCTCGGGGGTCCGCCTGGCCGCGCCCGTGCCCGAGCCTTCCAAGATCCTGTGCATCGGTCTGAACTACAGGGACCACGCCGAGGAGCAGAACAAGCCCCTGCCGAAAAAGCCCCTCGTCTTCGCCAAGGCGCCGTCGGCCGTGATCGGTCCGGGCGAAGAGATCGTTCTCCCCGACCCGGAGCTCGAAACATTCACGGACGCCGAGGCCGAGCTCGCCGTGGTGATCGGCAGGGCGGCTTCCCGTGTGAGCGAAGCGGAGGCGTACAAATACGTGGCCGGGTATACCCTGCTGAACGACGTCTCAGGCCGCGACACCCAGTGGGCGGAGAAGCAGTGGCTCCGGGCCAAGAGCTTCGACACCTTCTCGCCCATGGGGCCCTGGATCGTCACGAAGGACGAGATCCCCGACCCCCACGCCCTCGACATCATCGGCCGCGTCAACAGCGAGGTGCGGCAGAAGAGCAACACGCAAAACCTCCATTTCACCGTGCCTTTTCTCGTCTCCTATTTATCGCAGACCATGACCCTCCTTCCTGGAGACGTGATCGCCACGGGAACTCCGGGCGGGGTGGGGATCTACCGCGACCCGAAGGTCCGGCTCGAAGCCGGAGATGTGGTGACCGTCGAAATACGCGAGATCGGCGTCCTGGAGAACAAAGTTGCCGCATCATAAGGACCAACCGCCACGGCCCCTCGAAGGGATGGAAGCCTGCGTCTTCGACATGGACGGAACCCTGGTCGACGCGGGCTATGACTGGCGCGCCATCAAGGCCGCCCTCGGTGTGAACGGCTCCTCCCTTGTGGACGACCTGAACGGTTTCGACGAGCCGGAGAGGTCTGAAAAGTGGGAGACCCTGCGCAGATACGAGCGCGAAGCGACACAGTCGGCCCGTCTCAGGCCGGGCGTGCACGATCTTCTCTCCCTTCTCGGCGGAAAGGGAATCAAGACCGCGCTCGTCACGAACAATTCGAGCGACAACGTCTCCTTTCTTCTCGACAAGTTCGCGCTCTCCTTCGACGCGGTCGTCACGCGCGACTCGGGCCTCTACAAGCCCTCGGGCGCGCCCGTGGCCGAAGCGGTCCGCCGCCTCGGCGCCGCGCCGGAAAAGACGCTCTGTGTGGGCGATTCCCGCTACGACATCCTCGCCTGCCGCGACGCGGGGTGCGGATGGGTCTGCATCCTCTTCGACGAGCAGGGCCTCTTCAGCCCGGACGCGGACATCGCATTCCCCGACATCGCGGGGTTGACAAAGCACCTGGCAGCTCTTCTCTGAGGAATGAAGATGACGATCGACTTCACGCCCTACGAGCTTCTGCCCTTCCGCAAGGAACAGGAGGAAGCCCTGATCGCGCTCGTCGAAAAATGCTACGCCGAGTACGGCCAGAAGATCGAGCTCGACACGCTCGACGCCGACCTTCTCCGGATCGACGAGGCCTATCCCGCGCCCCGGTCCTTCTTCGGCGTCCTCCTCGACAAGGGGAAGCTCGTCGGTTCCGTGGCCGTCAAGAGCAAAGACGACAACAAGGTCGAGCTGAAGCGCCTCTTTGTCGATCCGGCCCGCCGGAAGCAGGGGCTGGGAAAGAAGCTCTCCCTCTGGGCGTTCGATTGGGCCCGGGAGCGCCGATGGCGCGCCATGACGATCTGGTCGGACGTGCTCTACGAAACGGCCCACCGCCTCTACCGCGGCCTGGGGGCTGAAGAGACGGGCCAACGCCGCGTCCTCGGAGGTGTGAACAATGTGGAAGAGCTTTGTTTCGAGATGAGGCTCGACCGGAAACGAAAATCTGCTTCGCCGGAGCGATCGATAAATTGAGGACAAACAAAAAAACCGCATTGATAACCTTGTCTCTCCTCATCTTACTCCTTGCCGTCACCGTTATCATTCTGGACAAAACTTCAGTATCAAATGATGAGCTGCGCGGTGCGGTTTTAATACTCCTCGATACCGTTCGCGCCGACCATCTTTCGTGTTATGGTTATGGACGCGAGACTTCACCCGCCTTATCAGAACTGGCCGGCAAAGGATCCCTTTTCGAAAAAGCCGTCAGTTTTTCACCATGGACGCTTCCATCGGTCGTCAACATCCTTTCCGGTTGCCACCCCGGTCCTTCAAGCTTTGAAAAGCGTTTAAAGAAATCATTGGTGGATTCATTGCAGAGGGCCGGTTTCATCACGGCGGCTTTTACGGAAGGCGGTTTTGTATCGCGTCAGCTCGGAATGGACATGGGCTTTTCTTTTTTTATCGAAGAGGAAGGCCCGGTACAGCTCAGAAGCGCCGGGACGGAGCTCAACACCAACCCCAAGGGCGGCATAGAGAACACTTTTCGCCTGGCAAAGGATTGGCTCAAAGGCCACAGGAATGATCACTTTTTTCTTTTAATTCATACTTACGAACCGCACGTTCCTTATACACGCAATGCATTCACCAAAGGGATTGAACGAGGGCCCTTTGGAGAAAAGTTTACATCCGAAGATCACATAAAAATCAAAAAGGGCACGCTTTCTCTCAATGATGATGAATTGCAATACATCGAAGCCCTTTACGATGAAGGGATTCTGGAATATGACAAACAGATTGGGAGTTTCCTGGCGTTTCTCGAAAATACGGGACTTCGCGACAAGACCCTCGTCGTTGTGACGAGCGACCATGGAGAAGAGCTGGGAGACCATTATCTTTCATTTACCGGAGGCCACGGCCATTCTCTTTACGACGATCTTTTGCTGGTTCCGCTTATCATCCACAACCCGAAAGAATCTTATGCGGTGAAAAGAGTTCCTTTCCAAATCAGACTCATGGATGTCATGCCGACCATAATCGACATTCTGGGGGGCGACGATCCCCAGGTGGTTGGTCAAAGCCTTCTCCCTATGTTGCGAGGCCTTGAAAATACGGGACGCACCGCATACGGCGGTTCAACAAAGGTCGGGCCGGAGCGTATCTATTTGCGTCATATGGGTTACAAGTATATTAGAGCGATTAAATCAAAAGAGCCGCAATCTCATCCAGATTTGACATCCCCACCCATTCGGCTCTACGATCTACAATCAGACCCTGAAGAACTGACCAACATCGCCCAAGAAAATCCGGATCTCGTCAACAAACTGCAGGAAATTCTTACTGACATTAAATCACCCGCTTCCACCGGCGAAGACATTCTAAATACCGATGAAATCGACGACGCGCTGCGCAAACGACTCGAATCTTTGGGATATCTTTGATAACAGGGATGCTTTTTAATCGGGATCAGTGATGTCCGGTCTTTTTAGCACCTTTTGAAAGGCTGCGATCCACCTATGA
>CAZWHE010000012.1:0-48064 GCA_964633825.1 uncultured Phycisphaerales bacterium
GCCTACCTGCGCCATCTCTTCAACACGCACGAAATGCTCGGACCCGTTCTGGCCACGATCCACAACCTGCGGTACTTCCAGGCTCTCATGGAAAAAACAAGGTCGGCAATCAGGGAGGGACGATTCGAAGCGCTCCGCGGGGAGATCCTGGAGCTTTACGCGGACACGGGCGGGAACGATACGGGGAACATTCCCGAGAACACGTCATAACAGGATCTCGACTTTCTCGACATTGATCCTGGGAAGCTCGCCTGGAAGGATCCTGCCCGTGTATCCCCTGACGGCGATTCTCTTTCCGTGGAAATCTCCGATGACGTACCGGCCGTCGGGACAGGAAACGAAATAGAGAGGCTCGTCGAATGTTTTGCCTCCCCGCAGAAGAATCTTGGAACCCGATGCGTCGACCCTCCCGCAGACAGTGATTCGCCGTCCCGGCGGAAGCACGGCGCCGGGTTTTGCCGCTTTTTTCTCTTTTGCGCCGGCTTTTTCGGTTTCCATATCCTTCAGCTCGCGGCGCCACTCCTCTTCACGCAGCCTCATACGCTTTTCTCTTTCGCGCATGAGCTGTTTCATCTCATTCTTGTCCTCAAGATCGTCGATCTGTTTGATGCGCGCTTGGGCGACTTTCTTGATCATTTCGTCGGACGACTCGTCCCTGATGGTTCCCCATGCCTTCCTGGCTTCCTTGTGGGACATCCCGGGATAACCCTTATCCGACTGGGCCTCGAGCTCACGAAAGCGGACACGGAGCGCTTGGCTCTTCTCCAATTTTTCCCGGCGAAGGTGAATCGACGCAACGTAGGCTTCCCACTCTTGCCGGGCTTCGCGCCGCGCCCGATCAATGCGTTCGAGGTTTTCCGGCGTGCTTCGGGCGGGCACGACAGCGGATTTCAGGATGTAGAGATAGGCCTCGGGCGGCGCCTTCACCCTGACCCAATTTCCTTTTTTTTCCCAGACAAGCAGCTTGTCGCCCCGGTTCACCTGGAAAAGGGGATAGTCCCCCTCGATCGAAGGGATCGATCGGAGATTCACGCGATTGCCGGACACCCGTCCCACGAGATCGTCGTCGATCACGATGTAGTCGGAATGAATGTAACAGGGAAAACCGGCCGGGACCTTCACCCTGAAGTAACTGCCTTTCTGTCCGATGATCTCCAGATACGAGCCGGCCGGAACAGTGCGGACGATCCGGAAGTTGCTTCCCGGGCCGCTGAGAAGATCCTGATCCGAGAGACAGCGGCAGAGACCGCCTGCCTCGGAATTCGGGCCCTTTGTTTCCAAGCCGGCCGCCGCCGACGAAAAAAACGACGCAAGGACAACAAGAACCGCCGCCTGAACTGAAAACGCTTGCGCCGCCATCGCTTTCCCCCACTCTTTTGAAATCCGTTCACTCATTGTTCTTCAGTCTATCGTTTTGGGACGTATCGTGCATCGATGCGATTTCATTCTGAACCTTTTCCGCGACCATCCTCAGGGGAAGACCGCGCTCCCGTGCGATCCGCGCCAGGTCCTCGTACTCGGCGGACACCCTCTTTGTTCCCCCCGGTAAAGACGACGACTTGACCCTCACCTCGCCATAGGACGTTGAGACGGTTTCGAAGCTTCTTGCCGCGACGAACCGGGACACCCTCGAGATCCGAACCCCGAGGCTTCCGCTCTCTTCGACGAGCAGGCCGCGAAGCCTGTCCAGGTCGGCGCGATCGGCGAGGAGAGTCAGTTGAAATCCGGGACGCGATTTTTTCATCTGAACGGATGTGCAGAAAACATCGAGCGCGCCGGAATCGAGACATCTCTCCATCAGGTGGCCGACGAACTGGCCCGGTATGTCGTCCACATTCGTTTCGAGCACAAAGACCTCTTCCATTCCGTCCGAAGCGGTCGAAGATCCCACAACAACGCGGAGGGCGTTGGGCGGCCCTTCCCCTTCTCTTCGCCCGAACCCGTAGCCCGTTTCATGGGGAACAAACGAGATCTCGTGCCCCATGGCGTGGGACAGTGTCGTCAGAACGGCGGCCCCCGTCGGCGTGGTGAGCTCTCCTTCCAGGCCGGTATAGCGCACGGGACAGCCTTCGGCCAACCGAACAACGGCGGGAACGGGAACCGGTAAAACACCGTGCCGGCACTCGACGAATCCCGTTCCGAAAGCGAGCGGAGAAGAATAAACCCTGTCGATCCCGAGAAGGCTCAGGCCGCAGACCGCGCCGACAACGTCGATAATCGCGTCGAGAGCTCCCACTTCATGAAAGTGGATCTTGTCGATTCCGGTTCCGTGAACGGCCGCCTCGGCATGGGCCAGGCGCCGAAAGACCAGACACGCTTTCTCCCGGATCTTTTCTTCCAGGGTCGAGCCTTTGATCAGTTTCTCGATTGCGGCGAGATTTCTTTCTTCGCCGCCGTCGGCGGCCTCGGGGGCTCTCCCGCCGACGGTCACTTCAGCGCGCGTCCCGCTCAACCC
Organism: uncultured Phycisphaerales bacterium; assembly: GCA_964633825.1. GTDB lineage: Bacteria > Planctomycetota > B15-G4 > B15-G4 > CAYZWU01 > CAZWHE01. The sequence continues at coordinate 2,456 of CAZWHE010000012.1, forward strand.
CCGGCGGACGACTTTCTCGAAGGCGACGCGCACCCCGGAAATGCCGAGCTTGGCGAGCTCACGGTTCAATGCATCCGCCGGAAGCCCGGCATCGCCGAGGGCGCCGAGGATCATGTCGCCCGACACACCTGAAAAACAATCAAAGTAGGCAATTTTCATAAAGCCATATCCTTTACAGCCCGTTTCGAATATGGTGACGTTTGAGTCAACTTTCGCTACAGAGTTTTCACGTCGTCTTTACAATAGTATATTATTATGAAAACAAAGATGCATTTTCTGAACCGAAAAGGACGATACAATAGCCTCAAAGAGAGATATCAACAAAAGAGCTCATTAAAAGACATTATTCGCGGACGGTCCCGCGCGACAACGGAGGGGATTTCATGAAATTCCGGGTTGGCCTTTTGCTTCCGGCGCTCGTCCTTCTTTTTTCCTTCCAGAACGACCTCATGGCCCACGGCGGGCAATTCAAGCCGCCCTCTGTGGGAACAGCTTCGGGAACACCGGGGGGGTCGGGCACTTCGGGCACCGTGGAAAAAGGCGTGTCCTTTCCCGGTGGAGGCCCCCAGATCCCCTTCCGTGAAAGCCGGTGGGAGTTCTGGTGGGATTTCCATCATGAACCCCTTATGGGCTTGAGAAAAGCCCTCCACTCGAGAACCCCTTCAGCGGGCGTCATCGACTTTCCCTTCGAACAGATCACAGTGGACGAGAAAAGGGTCAAGATCGTCCGTCAGCTCGTCACAATGCTCAAAAGCAAGGAACAGGCGATCAGAACAGCGGCCGTGATCTCCCTGGCCCGGACGCGGGACGAGAACATCATCCCCTATCTCGAAATGACCTACACGGACGACATGAGCCTCAACGTGAGGACCATGGCGGTCCTGGCCATGGGAATCACGCGGAATCCGAGGGCGATCGGCACTCTCTATTCGATCATGAACGACGAGAGCGAATCGAGCGAGATTCGTTTCTTCGCTTCGGTTTCGCTCGGCATGATCGGCGGAGAGAAGGTGGCGACCCTTTTCGGAAAGCGTCTCGGTCAAACGGCCTTCAGGCGTCTGGACAAGGATCTCCGGCGCGGGCTCGCCTTTGCCTCCGGCCTTTCCGGCGACCCAACCCTGGCCCCCATGGTGCGCTCTCTGCTGATCAACCAAGCGACCGATGACGATGTGACGAGGTCCTTTCTGGTTCTCAGCCTGGGGCGGCTGGGAGACAGGGCGGCCAATCCGATTCTGATCCAGTGCCTCGAAAAAGCACACGTCCAGATCCGGCGCTCCGCCGCCATCGCTCTCGGCGCGGTCGCTTCACCTTCCGACAAGGACGTGATCAAGGCCCTTGGAAAAGCGGCGGACACGGACGCCGACCTGATGGTCAAGAATTTCAGCTTAATCGCTCTCGGCAGGATCGGGGGGAAAGACGCGGAAAAGGTCCTTATCAAGCTGTTCAACGAAGTCGCCCAATCGAAGCTTCCCTTTGCCGCCATCGGTCTGGGACTCCTCGGAAACGCCGACAACGGCGCGCTCATTCTGCACCGCTTCAAGACCCTCAAGAGCAACAGCGGCCGGGCCGCCATGGCGATCTCGCTGGGGCTCCTCAAATACACGCCCGCCCTGGGCGAGCTGAGAAAGGCCATGGACAAAGAGCGCGACCCCTCTTTCCTCAGCTACTGCGCCCAGGCCCTGGGGATGATGCGGGACGTGGAATCGATCGAAAGGCTCAGAAAAGCCTGTTCCAAAGCCAACGACGTGGAACTGATCCGCTCCACGGCGATCGCACTCGGTTTAATCGGCGACAACCTCGCCGCCAAGGTGCTGACCGATATGATGGATCCAAAAAACTCAGGCGTCATTCGCTCGACGGCCGCTTACTCCCTCGGATTGATCGGGGACAGAAAAGCGATCGAACACCTCTTCGAGCTGGCAACGGACAAGCAGATACCCTCCCTGGTCCGCTCTTATGCCGTCACGGGGCTGGGTCTGTTGAGCGATGACCAGCCCGTTCCCGTCATATCGCGTATTACGAGGAACAACAACTACACCATCATGGAGGGTTATCTCTACGAGCTCTTCAACATCAATTGAAGTTACAACGCCGTGAGTGTCACCTCGTCCCCTGTTCCCACACCGAACTTCCGCGCCGCATTCCCCTCGCGGACAGCGATTTCCAGGAGACCGTACGAGTTGATGAGAGCCAGCTTTTCGCCCTTCTCCACATCGACATAGGAATTCCGCGTCACCCCGATCTCGTTCCCTTTCAGGAAAACCCTGCAGGAAGGCTTCATCGACACAACGTGGGACTCGTCGAAGTTCGTCACGATATTGCCGTACACATCGATATAGAGAACGCACCCTTCGAGCCTCCCCTCGTCTCCGGCCGGTTCGGGCCACTCCAGGGTGACGGGATCGTGCGCCTCCGGCCCCAGCTCGGCAGGATCGAGCCCCGAAATGAGCCGGGCCGCGACGGGGGCGAATATATCCCTTCCGTGAAAAGTGGAGGAGATGTTGCTGAGAAAGAGAGACTCGTCTTCCACGCTGAGAAGCCTGTCGGGAGAATCGAGGAGCCCGGAAAGCACGCCGTTGTCGGGCGCCAGGAATCGATGCCCCTTGTTTTCGAGATAGAGGACCCGCCTCGTCCCGCCGACCCCGGGATCAACCACAACGACATGGAGGGTGCCGCTCGGAAAGAACGTATACGATCCCCGGAGAACGAAGCCGGCTTCGAGAACGGAGTGCGGTGTGATTCCGTGAGTGAGATCGACGAGGACGGCATGGGTGACCATGCCCAGAATCACGCCTTTCATCGTCCCCACGTAAGAATCCCTGTATCCGAAATCCGTGGTGAGAGTGATGATATCCGTCATGATACACCCTCCAAATCGGCCTCCCACATCAGCTCGGCCGCACGGTAGGAAGACCTGACAAAGGGACCTGACGCCACGCCGCGGAAACCCATTGAGCGGGCCGCCGCGGCGAGCTCCTCGAACAGATCAGGCTTCACATATTCCACAACGTTCAAACAATCGTCGGACGGTTTCAGATACTGGCCGATCGTCAAAAGATCAACGCCGGCACGGCGAAGATCGCCCATCATGGCGATGACCTCGTCCCGGCCCTCGCCGAGGCCGAGCATGAACCCCGACTTGACCGGAATCCCCTTCCGGGCCGACGCTCGGGACAGAAGCTCGAGCGATCGCGAATAATCAGCCTCCGGTCTCACACCCGGATAGAGAGCCGGGACTGTTTCCACGTTGTGGTTCAGCACTGTGGGACCGGAATCCAGGACCAGGGAAAGCGCATCCCTGCTGCCGTTGAAATCGGGAACGAGAAGCTCCACTCCGATTCGGGGAATTTCTTTTTTCAGCGTCCCCACAACGACGGCAAAATGTGAGGCGCCTCCATCAGCAAGGTCGTCCCGCGTCACCGAGGTGACGACCGCATAGCGCAGTCCCATCTCGCGCGCCGCCGCGGCGATGCGCTCCGGTTCGGTGGGATCAACGGGAAGGGGAGCTCGTCCCGGAATAGAGCAAAAAGAACATCCCCTGGAGCAAACATCGCCCAAGATCAGGAAAGTGGCCGTGCCGCCTTGGTAGCAATCGTTCTTGTTCGGACATTTCGCACCCTGGCAGACAGTGTTCAGTCTCTTTCGCCTCAGGAGCTTTTCCGTCCGGCTCACTCCGCCCCCAAGGGGGAGGCGTTTTTTGAGCCATGCGGGCTTTCTGCCCGGATCGGGAATGTCTTTGTTTTTATTCATGAAAGAAACGGCCGCTCGAACAACAACAGGCTTATTCTAAAGATTGGGCTCGATCAAAGCTAGCTGTTCTTGAATCGGGAGTTGCCGTTATATGCCAGATACCCGTTGGCGGTCAGATATTCGATGATCTGCTCGGCGCCCTTTTCGGGCGTCGTGTTCTCCGTCTTGATCGTGATTTCCGCTTTTTCAGGAGATTCATAGGGATCGTCGATCCCGGTGAACCCTTTGATTTCCCCGCGCCGCGCTTTTTCGTAAAGCCCTTTGGGATCCCTTTCCTCGCAGACCGTGACGGGGGCATCGACATAAACCTCTATAAAATGGAGCCCCATCTCCTCGTGTATCGTCCTGGCCAGCCGGCGATCCTTGCGATAGGGAGAAATAAAGCTCGTCATCGTAATGATCCCGGCGTCGGCAAAGAGCTTGGCCACCTCTCCAATACGCCTGATGTTCTCTTCCCTGTCATCGGCGCTGAAACCGAGGTTCTTGTTCAACCCGTACCGGACGTTGTCGCCGTCGAGAACGTAGTCGATCCGCCCGGTTTCCACCAGCGCGTGCTCGAGAGTGAAAGCCAGCGTGCTCTTGCCCGAAGCGCTCAATCCCGTAAACCAGATCGTACAACCTCTCTGAAGAAGGAGCTCTTCCCGCTTCTTTCGGTCAACGTGGCCCTGGTGCCACGTGATGTTGGTCGCTTTCATCTTTCCCATCCGCCTTGCTCCACATTGTGAATCAAGAGTCCGATTGTTCTTTTCCCCCCGGAGTATATCGGAATTTTCGTCCTTAGGCTTGGGGGCCAAACCGACAAATACCGTTTACAGTACAAAACACAGAATGTTAGGCCCGGACATTCGATTGGAGTCAAAACGAAATGCTGAGGATCGATTACCGGCACCACGCCGGGATAGCTCACCAATCAATATGAATAGTATGCAGTTTCTCAGACTCAGACCGGAACCGGCTCAACAGCCCCCGGTCTTTTAACTGTCAGGGAGAAATAGCACGAGATTCAACCTTTCCATTCCGGAGAGGTCCCTATACAAGATCGCGCGGGAAATACAACATATTTTGATAATCTTCGTTGAAATTTCTTGATTTTTTTTATCGATCAACAGAACATACAGGACTTTGACACTTTCTCCTTTCTCAATGGAAAGAGAAAAGCTGTCTCACCGTTCTTTGCAATGCTAAACACCATCGATTCAAGATGTTACAAAAATCCAGAAAGATCGGCATAGAGCCCGTTCGAAACAAGAATTCTGTCCCAGGGCCGGGACCTTTTGAGAATCATTGAACGTTATTTTGGACAAGGAGCAAATCAATGGCGTTTTCAGTTGACCAATTCATGAATCAGGTGATCGCCAAGAACCCGGAACAGAATGAGTTCCACCAGGCGGTCCAGGAAGTGATCGAGTCTCTCGCTCTCGTTCTCGAAAAACACCCCGTTTATCTCGAAGCGAGCATTCCCGAGAGGATTGTGGAGCCGGAGCGCGTCATCATGTTCCGTGTGCCCTGGCTCGACGACAACGGCAAGGTCCAGGTCAACAGGGGATACCGGATCGAGATGAACAGCTCGATCGGCCCTTACAAGGGCGGGCTGCGCTTCCACCCGAGCGTGACCCTCGGTATTCTGAAGTTCCTGGCCTTCGAACAGGTCTTCAAGAACGCCCTCACCACCCTCCCCATGGGCGGCGGCAAGGGCGGATCGGACTTCGATCCCAAGGGCAAATCGGATAACGAGGTGATGCGTTTCTGCCAGAGCTTCATGACCGAGCTCAGCCGCCACATCGGTCCCGATACGGATGTCCCTGCCGGCGACATCGGCGTAGGCGGCCGCGAGATCGGCTTCATGTTCGGCCAGTACAAGAGGATCCGGAACGAATTCACCGGCACCCTGACCGGCAAGGGCCTCAACTGGGGCGGCAGCCTGATTCGCCCGGAAGCAACGGGCTACGGCCAGGTCTACTTCGCCGACGAAATGCTGAAGGCCGCCGGCAAGAGCCTCGAAAGCCTGACCTGCCTCGTATCCGGCTCGGGCAACGTGGCCCAGTACTGCACCGAGAAGGTCCTCGATCTCGGCGGCAAGGTTGTCACCCTGTCCGACTCGTCCGGCTTTGTCTACGACAAGAACGGCATCGATCGTGAAAAGCTCGCCTGGGCCATGGATCTCAAGAACGTGCGCCGCGGCCGCATCAAAGAATATGCCGACAAGTTCGGTGCGGAATACACGCCCGTTGACGCAGGTCTCGATTACAACCCGCTCTGGTCGATCAAGGCCGACGTGGCCCTCCCCGGCGCCACCCAGAACGAGATCAACGGCAAGGACGCCAACAACCTTGTCAAGAACGGCGTTTTCTGCGTTTCCGAAGGCGCCAACATGCCGACCACGCCCGAAGGCGTGAACGTCTTCCTCGAAAACAAGGTGCTTTACGGGCCCGGCAAGGCCGCCAATGCCGGCGGCGTGGCCACCTCGGGCCTCGAGATGTGCCAGAACTCGCAGAGACTCTCCTGGTCCCGCGAAGAAGTGGACAACAAGCTGCACGACATCATGATCAGCATCCACTCCAACTGCTACAAGACAGCCGAAGAATACGGCACTCCCGGCAACTACGTGAACGGCGCCAACATCGCCGGTTTCCTCAAGGTCGCCGACGCCATGCTCGATCTCGGTGTCGTATAAATTACGAGGCTATTGAATAAAGCAAGGCGGAGAGGTTGTTCCTCTCCGCCTTGTTTTATCAGCAATATCGACCGATTTTATCAAGCCCGTAGAAGACGCGACTCCTTCCCTATTTTGACGGAAATCGGCGTTTTTACAGCGCGATAAACTTCTCCGTCGATGAGATCGTGACCCGCTTGATCTGGCTCAGTGGAATGAACTGGTATACTTTGTCCTTGATCCTTTTATGGGGATCCTTGACGTACTCGGTCAGAATCTTCAGCGTCTCCTCCTCATAAGAAACGATTTTTGCTTTGTAAGCTTCCACGTCCACCTTATACCCGGTCAGAGTTCTCATATAACTCTGGGTATTGATAACGGTGACCAGCTGCCCCTTTATAAGATTGAGGGCCTCCTTCATGGTTTTAGGGTCCATTTGACCAGTCCTTTCCTTAGTTAACACATGACGTTCAACCTATCAGCCCGAGGCCGAAATCTCAGAGAACACTCTCCCCCTTTCCAGAGCTATTTACCCGGAAAATCAGGGTTTGTAACATCCGGCGGCATAATCCACTTCACAGGCAGCCGGTACCGAATAGGTTTTTTTCGACACAGAGAAAACTGCAAATTTTGCAAATCCAAGGAGAAAGTTTCAAGTCATTTTTACATGACAAACCTTGGGTTATTCCGTATCCAGGAGATTTCCGGCGAGATCCTTGAGATCATCCACCTTTCCCATGGCCAGGAGAATGGTCCCCTCACTGATCACGAATCCCGGCGGCGGGTTGAAAACGATCTCGTCTTCAGCGCTCCGGTGCGCAATGATGCTGACGCCATATTTTTCTCTGATTCGCGAATCGAGGAGGGTTTTTCCGATAAGGGGTGATTTCTCGGGAACCATGAGCTCCTCGATACCCAGGGTCTCATCCCTTCGGGACGTCGCCATTTCGAAGAAGCTCAGAACATTCGGCCTGAGAGCGGCCTGAGCCAGGCTGCATCCTCCGATTTCGTAAGGTGAGATCACCTTGTCGGCCCCGGCCCGCATCATTTTCTCCTCCCTGCCGGGATTTTCGGCCCGGCAGATGATGTGGAGGTCCGGGTTCAGGGCTTTTGCCGTCAGGACCACGTAAACGTTGCCGGCATCGTTCGGCAGGACGGCGATCAGGCTCTTGGCCCTGTCCACACCCGCTTCCCTGAGAACGCTCTCCTCCGTGGCATCCCCGCCGATATGGAGATAACCGAGACCGTCCAGCTCTTCGATCACGGCTCCTCTCTTCTCGATGACGACAAAAGGAACTTTTTCCCGCGCTATTTCGCGTGAGACGAGCTTTCCCATGCGTCCGAAACCGCACACGATGATGTGGCCTTTCTGGGATCTGATCATTCTCATGACCCTCCGACGATCGAAGATGTTCTTTATTTGGCCCTCGAGCAGGAATCGCGTGAGGGTTCCAAAAGCGTATGCCCAGACTCCCACGCCGCATATGATGAGAAAAATCGTGAAGAGACGCCCTTCAGCCGAAAGCTCACGAACCTCACGGAACCCCACGGTTGTGATCGTGATGACGGTCATGTAAATCGCTTCTGCAGGGGAATATTTCTCCAGAATCGAGTAACCCACGACGCCGACGACCAGGACCAAAAAGACGAGACCGGCAACCGTCAGGAGCCTGACGACGGCCCTCGATGTGAGCGAGGGCATGGGTCGTATATGATTGGGTTTCATAGTTCGCCCATCCGTTCCGGCCGGCGCAAGCGATCGGTGTTCGAGGACCGTTTCAACAAATCATCGGTGAATCCGGTCTGAGATTTCCATTAAAAAAAGGGAACAGCGCCGCGTCAATTCTTTCCCCGATAAAGGAAACCGGCTTGACAAAAAGAAACCTGTACCTTGTGATAGGATCTTTTCTATGGAAACGAAATGATCAAGCCAACGGCAGTCCCGGTTTGCAGCCCGGAAGGCCTCGTTCAGAAACAAGACAGGAGATGAGAAAGAATGGCTGAAAAAATGAAAGCCGTCGTCAAGACGAAACCGGAAGAGGGCGCGGAATACATGGACGTCGATATCCCGAAGATTTCCGACGACCAGGTTCTGGTCAAGGTAAAAGCCACATCGATCTGCGGCACGGACGTGCACATCTATAAATGGGACCCCTGGTCGGACAGCCGCATCGGCGCATCCGCCCTGCCCCAGATCCTGGGGCACGAGGTTGCCGGCGAGGTCGTCGAGGTCGGCAAGAGCGTGAAGAGGGCAAAGGTGGGCGACATGATCTCGGCCGAGACTCACATCCCCCACCCGGGCGACCTGCAGGCCCTGCTCTGCCAGATGCATATCGGCGAGCGGATGAAGATCCTGGGCGTCGACATGGATGGGTGCTTCGCCGATTATTTTATTGTTCCCGAATCGGTCCTCTGGGTGAACGATCCCTCGATCCCGCCCGAGTTCCAATCGATCCAGGAGCCTCTCGGCAACGCCTGCTACGCCGTGCTCGGAGAGAACGCCGATGTGGCCGGCAAGTCAATGGTCATCTTCGGCGACGGCCCGATCAGCCTCTTTGCCGTCGGCGTGGCCCGCGCCTGCGGTGTGGCCAAGATATTCCACGTGGGCAAGTATGAGTTCAACATGGAGATCGGAAAGACGATGGGCTCCGATTTCCAGCTCTGGACGAACAAGCAGAGCGCCGATGAGCGGCTTCAGTTCGTCAAGGACCACACCGACGGATACGGCGCCGACATCGTCCTCGAGATGGTGGGAAGCGCCGACTCGCTCGACGATTCATTCAAAATGGTGCGCAAGGGAGGGCGCGTCACGGCATTCGGCATCGCGCCCGAGTCCCCCTGCCTCATCGATTACAACAACGGCATCGTCTTCAAGGGGTGCCAGATCCACGGCGTGAACGGCCGGAAGATGTTCGACACGTGGTACCGCAACCGGAACCTCCTCGCATCGGGGCGGCTCGATCCCGCGCCCGTGATCACCCACAAGTTCCTGCTCGAGGATTTCGAGAAGGGTTTCGAGAAGATGATCGAGCGGCCCCGCAAGGCGGCCAAGGTCGTCTTCTTTCCCGACGCCGAAGAGTACGAGGAAGCCTGCAAGAGGGGTTAAGCAGACAGCCCGAGACGCTCCTGTAGAGAGCCCTCGATCGTCCCCGGCTCGCTTGAGATCACGGCAGGTCCGGTGGTTCCCTGCGCAGCGACTTTTCGGGTCCCCCAGGCCAGGAGCAAGCAGGGGACCACCGGGCCTGTTTTATGGACTCACTTCGAGCACGGCGGCGCCGTTGATGCGGCTCTCCTGGAGGAGCTCGAGGGCGCGGTTGGCTTCTTCGAGGGGAAAAGAGCTCGTTTCCGTCCTGATCGGAATAGCGGCCGCCGCCTCGAGCAGCTCCCGCCCGTCCCTGCGCGTTGAAGCGGTCACACTCCTGAGTATTTTCTCGTCGTAGAGGTGCTTTGTATAGTCCAGCTCCGGCAGGGCCGACATGTAGATACCGCCGAGAGCGACTGTCCCACCCTTTTCGAGATGCTCCAGGGCAAGGGGAACGAGCGGCCCCGCCGGCGCGAAGATGATCGAGCCGTGGCACCTATCCGGCGGCTCGTCTCCGGCTCGGCCCGTCCACGCGGCGCCGAGACTCCGTGCGAGCTCCCGGTGTTTGCCGCTGCGCGTAAAAACGAAAACCTCCATCCCGCGGCGGACGGCGATCTGGACCGCGATGTGGGCGGCGGCGCCGAACCCGTAAAGGCCGAGGCGGTCCCCCTTCTTCGTTCCGGCCAGACGGAGACACCTGTAACCAATGATGCCTGCGCAGAGCAGGGGCGCCGCCTCCCGGTTCGAGAAGACCTCCGGGACGGGGTAGGCGAAATCTTCGGGAACAATGGTGTATTCGGCAAAACCCCCTTGGGCGCTGTATCCCGTGAAGAGAGCCCGGCTGCAGAGGTTTTCCCGGCCGTTGAGGCAGAACCGGCACTTTCCGCATGTCTTGTGGAGCCAGGCCATGCCGATCCTGTCTCCAGTGTTGAACCTCCCGCATCCCTCTCCCATCTGGTCTACAACGCCGACGACCTGGTGGCCGGGAATGATCGGCATGAGAGGAGGATAAAGCTCACCCACGACGATGTGGAGATCGGTGTGACAGACGCCGCAGGCCAGGACCTTCACCCGAATCTGCCCCGGTCCCGGTTCGGGATCGGGCGCCTCCTCGAAAAGGAGAGGGGCCTTTTCAATGGGCGCCTGTTTTTTCAGGATCATGGTTTTCATGAGATCGCACTCCCCGCGTCAAAGACGCCGGGTCATTTGATTGTTTCCAAAGAAACCCTGTCCTTCGAATACTCTTTACGACACAATGCCGCGTACTTTTTTCATAGGTGGTTATTTTTCACGGCAGTGCGGAAATGAACAGAAAAAATATCGAGACGCGGCTTTCTAAACGCGCCCAAAATCTTTCCCCATCTCCAATCAGGAAGCTCGTTCCCTACCTGTCGATCGAGGGGATGATCTCACTGGGCGGCGGTTATCCCGATGCCCGGACCTTCCCCATGGAAAGCCTGAAGGCGGAGATGAAGGGCGGAGGCTCCATCGCGCTGGACACAGAGACCATGCCGGCGGCGTCCCAGTACGGACCGAGCAACGTTCAACCGGTTCTGGAAAAGGAAATCATCCGATGGCACCGCGCCAAGGACGGAATCGCTCTCGAAAAGGGCTCTTTCCTCTCCCTCAACGGCGCTCAGGAAGGGCTCTTCATTGCGGCTTATCTTTTCCTCGACGATGAAGACAGCGTGGCCCTGTCGGAACCGACCTACCCAGGCGCTCTCGCCGCTTTCAGGGCGTTCACTCGCCGCTTTGTTTCCATCCCCCTCGACGGGGAAGGGATCGACACGAACGCTCTCGATTCGGCCCTGGAGAAAATGCAAAAAACGGGTGAAAAGCTCCCCAAGCTCATCTACACCATTCCCACGGGCCACAACCCCGGCGGCGTCTCTCTCTCCTTGGAGAGACGGCAAGAGCTGCTCGACATCGCCCGGCGATACGACATCCTTCTCCTCGAAGACGATCCCTATCAATTGATTCGTCTCGACGACAAAGCCCCCCGCCTCCCCACTCTCCAGAGCCTGGACAAGGACAACCGCGTCATACGGCTCGACAGCTTTTCAAAGATCTTCGCTCCCGGGCTGAGGCTCGGCTATGCTTCCGGTCCGCCCGAGATCATCGAGCGCTTCGTTCTCTTCAAGCAGGCGGCCAATCTTCACACGAGCTCCTTTTCGCAGACGCTTCTGGCGCAGTTTCTATCCCGTGAAGGGCCGTCCCGCTTTTTCGAGCGCATCGACCGCAACTGCGCTCATTACCGCAGCGGACGCGACGCCATGATCGAGGCCGCAGCCGAGACCCTGCCCGATTCCATCGGTTTCAACAGGCCCGGCGAAGGATTTTTCGTCTGGTTCCGGATGCCGGAGAAGTGCTCGAGCTCCCGCATGATCGGCGATCACTCGGAGCGCCTCAAGGTGATCGTCGTTCCCGGATCGGGTTTCTCTTCGCAAGGAGAGCTCGACAACTGCGTGCGCGCAAGCTTCGCCACCGCGCCGCCCGACGACATCAGGGAGGGCATGCACCGTTTCGCGCGCATGGTGCAAAAAGAGTTCGAACGCGCCGGCATCTGAAACCCATGTTACTCTTGAAGTGATCAAATGCCGCGCGTACCATGCCTCAAACATTGAGGGTACAAACAGATCCCCGAAAAAGGAGAATCCCATGAAGAATCTCTTTTTCTCCCTCGTTATACTCGTTCTCGTTTTGCCTGCAGCGGGACGCCATCTCCTGGCGGAAGAAACCTCTCCCGCCGATGACGGCGGAATCATCAACGAGTTCGATCTCGGCGGCAACTTCAACATGACCGTTCACGGTGATTTGTGGCTCTACCACATCAGAACTATCAACACCTATCACACGAGCAGCAGCGCCGGGTTTACTGAAATGACATCGCGCCTCGGCGCGGATTTCAAATACAGGGACAACCTCTCGGCCCAGATCAGGCTGGTCGGCATGAGCGTTCATCAGAGGCCGGCCAACTGGATCGGCTACGATCTCACAGGATTCGACGATTCGAGAAGCCGCTTCGACCTGGCCAATATCAAGATCGAGGGCAACCTGGGCCGGCAGCCCACGAGCCTGACAGTCGGCCTGCAGGAGCTCTCCTTCGGCGATGGGTTGCTCATCTACGACGGATACAGCGAGAAAAGAACGATCTGGACGACCCCGGTCCGTTCCTTTCCCGCCGTAAAGTGGAGCATCGGCTTCGACGAAAATTCCGGGATCGATATATTCACCGCCTACGTCCACGAGGATCGTGTTTCCTGGGAAGCCTATCTCGGAAGCGGAGCGGGTATGGAAGGGGGAGGCAGCCTGTCGGGCTTCAACATCCATTCGGACAAGGGTTCTCCTTTAGGGGAAACGGATCTCGGTGTTTTTTACAAGAGCGAACGGGTCGACAGGGCCGACAACTTCGGCATGAGAAGCAATTCGGACACACTCGCAGTGAGCCTGAGAGGATCAAGGTCGTTCAACGACTTCCTGGTGACCGCAGAGGTCGTGCGTCAGATGGGAGAGACCAACGTGATCAGGAACACGATCACCAACAACAACCACGGCCGCCGGGCCTGGGGAGGGCACATCACCGTGAAATACGATCTTCCCGATTCGCTCTACACCCAGCTCCGTTACGCCCGCTTCAGCGGCGACAGCGGATCGACGAGGACGGTGGAATCTTTCGATCCTTTCTTCTCCGGCTTTGTCGACTGGGGATCATGGGACCTGGGCGACATGACCTCCAATTCTCTCACCAACACGAACAAGCGCGTCATCTCTCTCGAGTTCGGTTTCGAGCCCACGGAAAAGACCAAGGCGAGAGCGATCCTCTACAACTTCAGCCTCGATAGAACGATGCCCTTCTCGACGAGCAAGAACTGGTCCAATGAAATCAACATCGTGTTCGATTATTATCCGACGGATCACTTCTTCTTCGGCGCCATGGTAGGCGCCGTCGTCCCGGGGAATGCTGCGAAGGATTTCTACAGCACTCCGGCCAACAGAAACAATAAAACCCAGTCTGAGGTCATGGCCTGGGCCGGTTTTTCCTTTTGACCACCCCGGCAAAACCGGTATAATTTTTACTGATTTTCTGGATTATTGAGGACAGAGAGAGTGTTTGTCTTTTACCGTCCGTACACGTGACGCTGCTTTGACGGGTCATGTCGGCTCGCGAGAGCGTGCTCGTGCAGAGCAGAGTGTCCGGGACAAGCAAGAACACTCTCATAATATTCCTGCCTGCCGCTCCAAGCGATCACCCCGTCATGCCGATCAAGGCGGTCGCGTTTCCATTTGCATTGACTCGAACATTGCAGCCGGAAGCGTTCAAGCCTGATTTCGTGGGCATTGCAGACCCTGAATAGAGTTTTCCTTGATACACGAAGTTCGTTCCCCATCAGAAGGAGTAAAGAAGTGCAAAAAACACAAGCCATGAACACTCTTGCGAAACTGTTATTCCTGATACCGGCTCTCGCCGTCTCCCTATCGTTGATATCAGCCACGGCCGCGGCAAAGGACAATGATTCGAATGATATCTTCGATCCGGAGCTGCAGCTGGACACAAAGCTGTTCACGGCCCTTCCAAACCCCCGAACGGCGCCGAAGCCTCAGGTAGCATCCGAGGGACCCTGCCTTCCCTTACATTCGATCGAAGGATCGGGCGGAGTCTTCTCGACGATGACGGCCTACCTCACCAACCCGGCGCCGGCCGGACAGGTTTGGGGAAAACCGAGCGTCGGGTTCACCTATGTCGACCTCAACCACGGGAAACATCTCACAGCCTTTACAATCACCGAAACGATCGGCGACCGCATCGAGCTGGGTTATGCCTACAACACCCTCGATGTGGGAGACTTCTATCAGGAAGCGCTGAACCTCACGGGAATCAACATTCCCAATCACTCCGTCCGGCTCCAGCACTTCAACACCCGCATCCTGCTGATCAAGGAAGGCGGACACGGTTTGTCATGGCTTCCGGCCGTGACCTTCGGCGCCCATTTCAAGAAGAACGAAGAGTACGACGGGATCAACACGGCCCTGTTTGACATGCCCAAGAGAGTCGGCGTCCGAAACGACATGGGCTGGGACTTCACGCTCGTGGGCAGCAAGATGATCACGGCCTTTCCGCGCCCCGTCATCATCAGCGCCGGTCTTCGATCGACCGAAGCGTCCCACATCGGCCTCCTCGGATTTACCAACGAAAGAAAGATCGTCGCCGAAGGCTCGGTCTGCGCCCTTCTCACCGACCAGATCGTCTTTGCAGCCGAATACCGCCAGAAGCCGGACGAGCTCGATGTGGAGCCCATTTTCGGCCCTCTCAGCCACCTTCTCGAAGACGAAGACGACTGGTGGGTTCTCGCCCTCGGTTATCTCGTCAACAGCGACATGAGCATCGCGGCCGGGTACGGGCACTTCGGTCATGTGCTGAACCATACATCGAACCGCGGGTTCGGTGTTTCGATGAAGTACGAGTTCTGATTCCCTTCGGATAACGAACCAACGCAGGAATGACACTGAATACACGGAGACAGAAACGATGAAATCGACTACGAACATCACTCTCGATAACGTACGCGAAGTTTACGACGGCCCCGAGGGCGACCTCTGGGAGCTCATCATGGGCGAGCAGATCCATATCGGTGGATTCCAGTCCACCATGGACCTCGCCGAGAAGGCCGGAATCGGCGAAGGCTTAAAGGGCATCGACCTCTGCTGCTGCAACGGCGGCGGCATGCGCTTTCTCGCCCGCTTCCGGAACGTGGCCTCCATGCAGGGCGTGGACGCCACGAAAACGGTCGTGGAGCGGGGACGCCGCCGCTGCGAGCAGGAGGGCTTCGGCGACAAAATCACGTTCACCCTCGCCGACGTTTGCGAAAGCGGGCTCCCCGACTCGAGCGCCGACTTCGTCTGGGGCGAGGACGCATGGTGCTACGTGATCGACAAGCCGAAGCTGATCGCCGAAGCGGCCCGCCTCGTCAAGCCGGGCGGCACGATCGCGTTCACCGACTGGATCGAAGGGCCGGCCGGGCTCTCCGAGGCGGAAGGGGAGCGCTTCCTCCAGTTCATGAAATTCCCGAACGTGCAGGACCTGAAAGGTTACGGCGACCTGCTCGCCGAAAACGGCTGCGAAGTCGTCCTCGCCGAAGACACGGGCCGTTTCGGACCGCACGTCGACCTCTATCTGAGCATGCTGAACATGCAGCTCACGTACGACGCCCTGAAGATCATCGGATTCGACACCGCCTTGATGGAAGCCATGGGCGGAGAGATGGCCTTCATGCAGGGTCTCGCCCACTCGGGCAAGATCGCCCAGGGCCTCTTTGTAGCGAAAAAGAAATAACATGGGTAAATGCAGACCGGACAAGGACGTCGACATCGATCCCCGAGACCCGTGCTCGCCGCCGCAAGTGGTGCAGCCTCCGCAAAAGTCGGGCTGAAGCCCTCCCCGCTCTCCCTCCCGTGAGGAGGACGGCCCGAAGGCATGGTTCGACGGCATGATCGACAACTGCCTCGAATTCGCCCGCAAAGAGCGCGAGTCGGGGAAAAAGATCGTCGGCATTCTCTGCGAGTACACTCCCCGCGAGCTGATCATGGCAGCGGGGGGTGTACCGGTCTGCCTCTGCGGAGGGGAAGCGGCCACCATCCCTCCTGCGGAAGAACACCTGCCCTCCAACCTCTGTCCGCTCATCAAATCGACGTACGGCTACTTCGTTGAAAAATCGAATCCCTTTCTCGAAATGGCCGACCTCGTTGTGGCCGAAACCACGTGCGACGGCAAAAAGAAGATGTACGAGCTGATGGCCGAATCGATGCCGCTCTACGTGCTCGAGCTCCCCCAGAAGGAGGACGACGAGGACGCTCTGAAGCACTGGCTCGCCGAGATGGGGAAGCTGAAACAGGAGCTCGAGTCCCGCTTCGGCGTGGAGATCACGGACGAGAAGATCAGAAGCGCCGTTGTGGTCATGAACCGGGAGAGGGCGCTCCGCCGCGAGCTCGCCGAACTCATGAAAGAGAACCCACCCCCTTTGACGGGGCGCGAGCTTCTCGATCTGAAAAGCATTATCTCGGGGATTCCGGCTGATTTCGAACAGTACGAAAAGGCGATCGAGCTTTTCAAAAACCGTAAAACCGACCCCGCGCATTCTTCGCGCGTGCGCGTTCTCCTGACCGGCGTCCCCCTGGCTCACGGTGCGGAGCGCGTCATGGACATCATCGAGAGCAGCGGCGGCATCGTGGTCTGCCAGGAGAACTGCACCGGCCTGAAGCCCATCATCGAGGACGTGGATATCGCCGCCGCGGAAGAGGGCGATCCTCTCCGCGCCCTGGCGGAAAAATACTTCCGCCTTCCCTGCTCCGTCATGACCCGCAATGAGAAACGGCTCGATCTCCTGAAACGGCTCGCGGCCGGCTACCGGCCCGAATGCGTCATCGAGCTCGTCTGGCAGGCCTGCCTGACATACGATGTGGAATCTTATCGCATCAAGAGACTGGCCGAGGAAGAGCTCGCCGTTCCCTACCTGCGCATCGAGACGGATTATTCCCCCTCCGATTCGGCCCGGATCGCCGTCCGTGTCGAAGCCCTCTTCGAAACGATCCGGAGCAACGGTCCGAGATTCGGCTCGAGCTCTGGAAATGGAAAATGAAGACCGTCACTTACAGCTGCCCCTTCGTCCCGGCCGAGTGGATCGCCGCTCACGGACTCCGGCCGAAAAGGATCATTCCTTCGTCTGGAAGCAGCAAGATTTTCTACGGTTCCATAGAAGGTGTCTGCCCTTACGCTAGAGCGTTCGCCTCCGAAGCCGGAGGCTTCGCAGAAACCGCCGACTTCGCCCCAACCGTAATGACAACGGTCTGCGACCAGATGCGCCGCATGGGCGAGCTGGTCGATGCGGACAACGGACGAAACTCCTTCCTCATGAACGTTCCATCCACCTGGCAGACCGTGTCGTCGCACCAGCTCTACAGAGATGAGATCATGCGTCTCGGCCGGTTCCTCGTCGGCTTGGGCGGTGAATCCCCCTCAAAGGAGATGCTGGCCCATACGATGCGGCAATACGATGCCGCACGCTTCAGACTCCGGGAAGTGCGCGCCCGGCTGGGAGGCCGGAGTTATTCCGAAGCCATCGCGCGTTTCCACCGGTCCTTCCCGCACGACCGCTCCGCCGGAAACCCACGCGCTGTGCAGAACGGAATCCCCTCCCCGCGGCCCGACGGGATTCCCATCGCTTTTGTCGGAGGCCCGCTCCTCGCCGAGCAGTTCGGCCTCTTCGATCTCATCGAAGCGAGCGGAGGCAGCGTGGTTCTCGACGCAACCGGAACGGGCGAGCGCACGCTCCCCTCCCCCTTCGATCTCCGCGAGATCGGAAACGATCCCTTCGCCGTCCTGGCGGACGCTTACTTCGGAGGAATTCCCGACGCTTTCAGGAGACCGAACAGCCTCCTCTACTCCTGGCTCAAGGAAAAACTCGTCGAGCGCGGCGCCGGCGGGCTGATCTTCATCAGACAGACATGGTGCGACACATGGCACGCCGAAGCGGTCCGCATGAAAGAGTGGAGCCCTCTTCCCTTCCTCCTCATCGATGCGTGCGAGGATCTGACAGCCGCCGGCCGCACCGCCCAGCGGGTCCAGGCTTTCCTGGAGATGCTGAGATGACGGCGAGAAAAATCACCCTCGAGGAATGGGACGCGCGCTACGACGAGCTCAAGGCCGCCGGCATGAAGGAGCCGTGGTACGGGGGACCGCTCCGCCGCCACATCGATGACGGCGACCTCCGCATCCTTTCCCTCATGTACGACGACTCGGCCGCCGCGCTCCGGCTCTGGAACCTTCTCCTCACCGAAGAGGAACGCCTCGTCCGGGCCCGGACCGCCGGGAAAAAGCTTGTGGGAACGATGAAGGACCTGGGAACCGTTCCCGTCATGGCCTATTCCTTCCCGGAGCTGGTTGCCTTCTACCCGGACGGCGCCTGGTGGATTCCGTGCGTGATGGAGCTGAGCGCGGGCCTGCTCGGCATCGCCGACTCTCTCGGGATCGACGAATCCTTCTGTCCCGTGCGCGCCATGCTCGGCGCCTTCCTGACGGAAGCTCATTTCCCCCTTCCCGACCTGATCACGTGCAGCGTGGGCGCCACGTGCGACGACTTCTCGGCCATCGCCCAGCGCCTCAACGGCCTCGGCCACCCCATCCTCTGGTGGGAGATCCCGGCGCGGCGCAGCCCCGAAGAGGGCGAAGAATCGATCGCTCTGCCCGGAGGCGGGGCAGCCCCGGCGGAGCAGGTCTCTTTCGTCGAATCAGAGCTGGACCGGCTCAAGAAATCGCTCGAAGAGCTCGCCGGCCGGAAGCTGACCGACGAAGCGCTCTCCGCCGGGATCAAGGAGGCCAACAGGGTCCGCCGCGTCCTGTCCGAGCTGCGGCGGCTCTCGTACGGCAGCGATCCCTGTCCCCTCCCCGCCCTCGAAATGCTCGTAGCCGAGATGCTGGCCATCCATTTCTGTTCCGACCGGGGCGAGTCGATCCTTGTCCTCGAAGAGCTGCTCCGGGAGGTGAGAGAGAGGACGGCCGCCGGAAGTGGCGTTCTCGAGAAGGGCGCGGCGCGCGTTTTCTGGGTCAATCCGGTGGCCGACCTGCGCGCCATGAACCTGCTCGAGGAATGCGGCGGCCGGGTGTGCGGCACGGAATACCTCTTCTGTCACGCCATGGACGAGATCCCGGAAGAGATTCCGCCCATGGAAGCGCTGGCGCGCACGGCTCTCGCGGACCCCATGGTGGGCTCCGCAGCGGACCGGGCGGCGCGGATCTGTTCGGACATCACCGCATTCGGAGCCGAGGCCCTCCTCATTTCGCGCATCCCGGGCGCCAGCCACTGCGCGACCGAGGGCGAGGTGATCGGAGAAGCCGTCCGATCGAAGCTCGGAGTTCCGGTCCTCGAGATCGAAGTCCCCCCTCTGATCGACGCGATGATGCCCACACTGAGAACGCGCATCGAAGCGCTCGTGGAAACCATAATGGAACGGAGAAAAAAATGATTCTGGCAGGAGTCGACGCGGGATCGAGGGCGATCAAAGTCGTGCTCGTCGACACGGACACCAACAAAATCACGTCATCGGGAAGCGTGGATCAGGGCATCGAGCAGGAAAGACTGGCCCAGGAGCTTCTCGACAGGCTTCTCAAGGAAAGCAAGCTGGCCCTAAAGGATATCGACCGCATCGTGGCAACGGGGTACGGCAGGAACAATACCAAGTTCGCCGACACGGCCATCACCGAAATCACGTGCCACGCCCGCGGGGTGCGCCATCTCATTCCCGACGCCCGCACCATCATCGAGATCGGCGGCCAGGACAGCAAGGTGGTCCGCCTGAGCGAGGGGGGAGCGGTGCAGGACTTCAACATGAACGACCGGTGCGCCGCCGGGACGGGGCGTTTTCTCGAGGTCGTGGCCGATCGTTTGGGAGTGGACCTCGGCAAGCTCGGCGAGATGGCGGGCAAAAGCAAGAACGCCGCCGCAATCAGCAGCATGTGCGTTGTTTTCGCAGAAACCGAAATTATCGGCCTCCTGGCGGCCGGAAAGCTCCCGGAAGACATCTCGGCCGGCGTCCAAGCTTCGATCGCGACGCGCGTCGCTTCCATGGCGGGCCGATCGATCGTGCCCCCTCTCGTTCTCACCGGCGGTGTGGCCCTCGTTCCGGGCATGGCGGCGTCGTTCGAAAAGATCCTCGGAAAGCCCCTCGTCATCCCGGAAAAACCGATGATGACGGGCGCCCTGGGCGCGGCTTTGCTTGGAAGGGGACACAATACGGGATGAGAAAAAACCCCCTCCGGGCCGTTACGCATTGTGTCTCCTTCTCAGCGCCTTGTGCATCATCAGGAGGGTGACGATTGCGAGAGCCGCGATCGAGATGACGGTTTTGGGCCAGTCGTCACCGCCGATCTCGGCGAAGTTCTTCCAAACGGGAAGATCCATGTCGGCCACAAGAAAGATGGCGATCACGATCATCATGATCGCCTCGCCGGCGACAAGGCCCGATGCAAAGAGAAGGCCGCGGTGGATCACGCTCTTCTTCTCCTCCTCCGAATCCCCCCGCCTCGAGCTGCGCCTCTCCACGAGCCAGTAGGCTATTCCGCCGATGATGATCGGAAAGGTCACGGTCAGCGGGAGATACATGCCCACGGCGAGCGGCATGGCGTGGAGGCGGAATTTGGTGCGGCGCGGCTGGAGAAAGATCAGGTCGATAAAAATCGCTGCAGCGCCCACTACGGCCCCGTACTGCACCAGGTCCCACGGGATCGCCTTTCCCTCGCCGAAGAGCCCGCCCACAAGCTTCTCGAACATGGCCGCCTGCGGCGCGGGGAGCGGGTCCGTTCCGGCGCGGGCGGCTTCGCCGATTCCGTACGCGTTGTGGAGAAGCATCATCGTCGGGGCGATGATGAAAGCCGGAATCATCGTGCCCAGGACCTCGCCCATCTGCAGGCGCTTCGGAGTGGCGCCCACGATGTGGCCGATCTTGAGGTCCTGGCAGATGTCGCCCGACGTGCAGGCGGCGCAGCAGACGACGCCGGCCACGCCGAGGGTGGCCAGCATCCCCTCCTTGCCCGTGTAACCAAGAACGAGAAGGAGGCCGGCCGTGATCAGCACGGTGCAGATCGTCATCCCCGACACGGGGCTGTTCGACGAGCCCACGAGCCCGACGATATAGCTGGCCACGGCGACGAAGAAGAAAGCCATGACGAACATGACGCCCGTGATGAGGGCCGTCGTCGTTCCGCTGCCGGTCATGAGATAGTAGACAACGGCGCTCAGGACGAGGCTGCCCATCATGAGAGTGAAGAGGGCTTTCCCCGTGATCCCCTGCTCGGTCCTCGGGGCGAACTCCATGTCGTCGTCCCCGCGGATGCCGCGGATCGCCGTGGAAATGCCGGCGCCGATGCTGCCCGCCACCTTGATGATCGTGAAAAGACCGGCCACGACCATGGCGCCGATGCCGAAGAACCGGATCTTCGTGTCCCAAATGTCCTCGATGCCTTCGAGAACCGTCATCGTTCCGAAATCGACCTCCCAGGCGAGCGCCGGTATGGCGGCGGCATAGGAGATGACCCCTCCCAGAAAGACGAGGAGCGAGATCTCCCATCCCACGATGAAGCCGACGGCCATCAGCATGGGGGAGACATCGCTTCCCACGTAGAAGGAGGTCTTGCCCCACTCCCAGGCTTTTTCCACCTTGCCGGAAAAGAGACCGAACACATCGGCCAGCACCTTGAAGAGCGCGCCGACCCCGAGGGCCGAAAAGATTCCGAGCATCTCGCTTCCGCCCCTGTCGCCCGCCTTCAGCACCTCGGCGCAGGCGACCCCTTCGGGATAGCGCAGCTCCTTCTGCTCGACGATCATGGCCCTCCGGAGCGGGATCATCATCACCACGCCCATCACGCCCCCCGACATGGCGATCAGGGTTGTCTCGAGATAGTTGAAATTCTCCCAGATGCCGGCGAGAACGAGGGCCGGTACGGTGAAGATGATGCCGGCGGCCAGGCTCTCGCCCGAAGAAGCGATGGTGTGGACCACGTTGTTCTCGAGAACGGTCCCCCGCCTGAGGAGCCCCCGCAGAATCCCCATCGATATGACCGACGCCGGAATGGCGGCGCTCACCGTCATGCCCGCCTTGAGGCCCACGCAGATGTTGGCCGCACACATGATGAGGCTGAGAAAAAGGCCGAGAACCACTGCCTGCATGGTGAACTCGGGAAGGCTTTTTTCAGCCGGCACATAGGGGATGAAGTTGTTTTCGTCCATCTCTTCTCCGGGATTTGGGAGGGCGCCATATTTTGCCCGGATGGTTCGTCCGGGCGAATCAGTTGTCTTCCAGGATTCCGTTCAGGTTGTTGTCCGACGGTTTGAAATCGAGCCTGTGGATCGGCACGAGCACGCTCGAGTTGATGTTCTCGAGGTGGGAGGCCATCCTCCTCAGAAAGCGGGCGCGGAGCGCGCAGACAACGGCCTGTCCCGCCGTCATCCCGTATTTCTCGCCGTTGATCGTCTTCTCGATGATCCCGTCGCACTGGGCCTTGGCCTGCCCGTGGAGTTTGAGAACCTCGCGCGCCTTCTCCTCGCTCTGGGTGCTGAAAGCCTCCTTGGATCCGTCGAACATCTTGCTGATGATATCGCGGACCATGTCCATGCCGCAGACAATGTCCTCGTGGCATTCTATGTGCGACGGAAACTCGGGGTTCCGGACCATTTCGAAGATGTTCTTGCAGTAATCACCGAGACGCTCGGCGTCCTTCACAACGCTCATGAGAATGAGGCATTCCGAGATTCCGGGCTCGGGATTCAGCACGAAATGGTTGACGATCTTTTCCCTGATGTCCTGCTCGGCCTTGTTGATCTTTCTGTCGGTGGCGTAAAACTCGTTGACCTTTTCCCTCCACCCGGCCTTGTCGTGAAGAACATCTTCGAGATACTCGAACATCGACTTGGCGTTATCCATCATCTGGATGAACGTCTCCTCCATGAACCCGATGGAGTTGTGTTTCTGAAACCAGGCTTTGATCAGCTTGACGAATATTTCCATCCTTCATCACCTCAATAGAGGAAAGCTCAATATCACAAACGGAATCCCTATCCGAACAATTCGGTCAGCAGAATCATCGAAAGGGGTATGACAAAGTATACGGACGCGATCATGATAAAGGCATAGAGCTTCTTTGTCGATGCGGCAACGGCAAATCGTCTGGCCAGGGTAATGGGTATCCGCCTCAGAGGAAGAAAGATGGCTATGCCGCATATGTTGAAGAGGCAGTGGCAGAGCGCCACCTGGAGGCCCACGATCGATTCCCCCCCCATCGACCCAAGCAGCGCCGTCACCGTGGTGCCCATGTTGGCGCCGAGCATGAAGGGAAAGATCTGCCAGATCTTGAGAATCCCGGCGCCCGCGAGAGGCACGACCAGCGAGGTCGTGACCGAGCTCGACTGGACAGCGGCCGTGATCCCCATGCCGAGAAAAAGACTCAACAGGGGATTCCGGAAAAGATACCGGGAGAAAAACGCCTCCAGCTTCTTGAGCATGTATCCCTTGAGCACCCTGACGAGCATGACGAGGGAGAAGAAAAGCAGGCCCAGCCCGATGACGGCCATGGCGATCCCGGCGGCCATGTCCACGTCCTGGCTCGTGAGCATGTCCTTCAGCCACCCCACGGGCGGCTTGAGAATGGGATTGAGGGGCCCGCCTCCCATATCGAACTCGGTCTGGGGCAGAAGATTTGTCACGAAGAGCGCGCCCTTTTCCAGAAACCCGAATGCCATCTCGAGAGGAAAAAGGAGCAGCGTTGTCAGAATATTGAAGATGTCGTGAACAATGCCCGCCCCGAAAGCCCTTCGGAATTCGTTGCGGCGCCGGATGTGACCGAGAGAAACAATGGTATTCGTCACGGCGGTGCCGATGTTGGCTCCCATGACAATGGGGATGGCGTTCGTGAGGGGAAGCACCCCGCCCGCCGCAAAGGAAACGACGGTGGCCGTGACCATGGACGAGGACTGGACGATGCTCGTTGCCAGGATCCCGATAAAAAGCGCCAGAAAGCGGTTGTCCGTGGCCTGGGTCAGGAGCTGGTAGACTTCTTCCTTCCCCATGAACTTGAATGCGCTGCCGATGAGCTTGATGCTGAGCAGGAAGAGGTAGAGAAAGAGAAGCGCCCTGGCAATCAAAATGATCCGGGAGAGATGGTTTTTCATCTAGCCTGTTCCATTAGCATTCCTGTCGGGAAAACGTGATAACCGCCGCCTTTTTATTGAATCACAGATCGGTCTTGCCATCAATAGACGAGACAATAGGCGAGATGCCCGGCGTCTCGTCCGGCATGTGCATTTCGATGAAGCCGCACGGACACCGGTCGGCGCACTTTCTGCACCCTGTGCAGAGCTCATGCCTGAATCCATACCCCTCTCCGGGCAGTGCGGGCTCGATCACGGCCTCGTCCTCGCAGGCTTCCAGACACTCGCCGCACTCGAAACAGGATCCGCAGCTCATGCAGCGGCCCGCTTCTTCGACCGCCTCTCTCTCCGAGAGTGCGAGCACGATCTCGGCGTCGGGATTCTCGAACCGAGTATCCACGTCGAGCTGCCCGGAATCGGTCCGCTTCTGATCTTCGTAGAAATCGAGACGGATTTTATCGTGCTTGATGACGGGCGGAACGGGCTTAGTCTCCGCGAGCTCGATGTCGCGGAGTTTTCTGTGGATCGCCTCCGCCGCGGTGCGCCCCTGAGCAAGGGCGGTCGTCACGAGCCCCAGGCTCGCCACGTCGCCGCCGGCAAATACGGTGTCGTCCGTTGTCTCCGCCATTCCGTTCGCCTTGGCCCAGTCGCTCGGAGGATCGACCTTTTCCATGCCTCTCAGGTCGGGAGCCTGGGAAATTGCGGATATGAAAAAGTCGGCTTCCACCTCGAACTCGCTCCCCGCGATCGGCACGGGCCTCCGCCTGCCCGACGCATCGGGCTCGGCGAGCTCGCACTTTCTGAAGACCATCTTCGTCGCCCGGTCCCCCTTCTTGAAAAAGCCCACCGGCGCTACGAGAAGCCGGACATGGACGCCCTCCTCCTCGGCGCCCTCGATCTCCTCGCTGATGGCCGGCATCTCATCGCGCGTGCGGCGATAGAGGATCGAAGCCTCCGCGCCCATGCGGCGCGCCACGCGAGCCGCGTCGACGGCCGTGTCGCCGCCGCCGATGACGACCACCTTCCTTCCCACGTCTATCGTGTCGCCCGAATTCACCCTTTTGAGAAACTCGACGCCCGTCATCACGTTCGCGGCGTCCTCGCCCTTCATGCGGAGAGTGATCCCCTTGTGGGCGCCGATGCCGATAAAAATGGCTTTGTAATTCTTGCGCACCTCGTCGTAAGAGATGTCGCGTCCCACGGCGGTCGAGCATCTCAACTCAACGCCCAGTTTCAGAATGCGATTGATCTCGGCGTCGAGCACCTCGCGCGGCAGGCGGTAGGCCGGGATCCCGTACCGCAGCATGCCGCCTGGCTTCTCGTTCGCCTCGAAGATCGTGACGGGATACCCCCGGCGGGCCAGATGATAAGCGTAAGAAAGCCCGGCCGGTCCGGCCCCGATCACGGCGATCCTGTCCTCGTACGCATACTCGCTCTTCTTCTTGAGAGAGAGCCCCCTCTTCAAGGCGAAATCGCCTATGAAGCGCTCGAAGGCGCTGATCGATAGGGGGGCCTCTATCTCCTTCCGGTTGCAATCCGTCTCGCACGGATGGGGACAGACCCGGCCGCACACGGCAGGGAGCGGGTTTTTCTCGACGAAGATCTCCCAAGCCTCCCGGAAGGCTTTCTCGTGGGAAGCTTTCCGCTTCTCGGCGAGCTTCACCGTGATCAGCGCCCTCCGAATATCGATCCTCTGCGGGCATTCGCTCATGCAGGGCGCCGTCTTCTCGATCGGGTGCGGACGGAGGGGGCAGGACTTGCTGCAAACGTAACAATGGAGGCACTCCTTCGTGTTTACGCTCTGGAAAAAGTCGAGGCCGGCCGGACACTCATTCACGCATTCGCCGCACTCGGCGCATTTCTCCGCGTCGGCCAGCTTGACCTGGAAGAGGCCGATCCAGTTGAAAAAACCAGTGGCGATCCCGATGGGACACATGAGCCGGCAGAAGGGCCTCTTCATGACAACGAAGAGAGCGAGAAAACCGACGAGGATCCAGACGCGCCAGGACCCGGGGAGGACGGCCGTTTTCTCGGCGAATCCCATTTCCCCGCCGGCGAGGTGAACGGGGAGGGCCGCTTCCAGCGTCCCCGCGGGGCAGAAGCTGCAAAAGAAGAGCGGGCTCTCCACGCCCCCTGTCACGACGGGCACGAGAAAGACGGTGAGGGCGAGGAAAGCGAGAGGAAGGATGAAGAGGAGTCTGCACCACTTCCCCTTCAGCCGGATCTTGGGGGACGGAATCTTGTGCATGAGGTCCTGGAGAAATCCGAAGGGGCAGATCCACCCGCAGAGAACCCGGCCCGCAATCATGCCGCAGAAGACGGTGATCGCAATGGCGGCGAGGGGCAGGATCCCGCGCGCCAGGAAATTGCCGGCCACGCCCACGGGGCACGCGAAAGCGGCGGCCGGACAGCTCCAGCAGTTCATGACCGGGATGCAGACGCCCATGTAACGGAAGAAAAAGGGATTCAAGGCGAAAAGGCAGAGCGCCTGAACAGCCGTGCGCCAGCGGTTGATAGTCGCGTAGTCAAACTTGGCGATCGATTTGCTCCTCGAAACTGCCTGTTGCGCCGCCTCCACGGCGGCGAGACTAGAGCTTGAGTCATGTGAAGCACGACTCGCGCGACGTGGTAATGGTGATTGCGCCTTCCCGGTCCACCTCCAGCGCTTCCCAGGACGCGGCCTGCATGAGGAAGAGCTCGTTCAGGTCGCGCCGCAACCAGGAGCTCATCACATCCCTGTTCGTCTCATCGTTGAAATAAGATTCCACTTCGTGCCCGGAGTCGAACACCACGTCATAGACCCTGGCGCCTTCGAACCGCGGCCAAAAGAGCCCGAAAAAGACCAGGACCAGGGAAAGAACGGTCAAGACCATCCTGGTTTTCAACCAAGACCTGCTCTCGAGAGATATCTTTTTCCGGGTATGAGGCTCCACTTGCTCTCCTTTCAGGAGGATGAAAACAAGTGCCGCTTTTAATGTGAGAGTCTTTCTCAGTCAATAAAAAAGCCCCTTCTCCATGCACAAGCTTTCTTGTCTTTGTTGACTTTTGGGCGCGCCTCTCGAAAAATGACAACGTAATCGTTTCCGACGGAACCGCATTTGTGCGAGACAGCCCATGAAGACATCCAGACTGCGCCACCTCCCATCGATCGGTCAGCTCCTGGAACGGGAAGACGTCCGAGCCCTGGTAAAAGCCCATTCCAGATCGCGGGTGACCGCCGTTCTCCGGGATATCCTGGAAGGAGTCAGGAAACGCTTCTCCGAACCCGGTGCGCCCGATGATCTCCCATCCCCCGGCGATATGGCGGGGCTTGCCGGCGAAAAGCTCCGCAAGAGCGCCGGTCCCGGGCTCTGCAAGGCCGTCAACGCCACCGGCGTGATCCTTCACACCGGCCTGGGAAGAGCCGTTCTCTGTCCTTCCGCTCGAAAAGCGCTCTTTGATTTGGACGGATACTCTCTGGTCCAGATGGACGTGGAAACAGGCGGGCGCAACGTCCGCGAAGCCCACGTGGAAAAACTGATCACCGAGCTGACCGGCGCCGAGGCGGCCACTGTGGCCAACAACAACGCCGGGGCCACCCTTCTCGTGCTCAACACAGTCGCCAAAGGAAAGGAAGTCATCGTATCGAGGGGCCAGCTCGTCGAGATCGGCGGATCCTTCCGCATCCCCGACGTGATGAAACAGAGCGGCGCCCGCCTCGTCGAGGTGGGAACGACGAACAGGACGCACCTCAGGGATTACGAAAACGCCGTCACCGAAGAGACGGCGGCTTTTCTCCACGTTCACACGAGCAACTACAGGGTCAAGGGCTTCACCAAATCGGTCCCCGTGGCCGACCTTGTCCGGCTCGGGAAGAAACACTCCCTTCCCGTAGTGGACGACCTCGGATCGGGCGCCCTCGTCGACCTGGCCCGCTTCGGATTCGGCAGCGAGCCTCTGGCGCGCGATTCCGTGGAATGGGGCGCCGACCTCGTGACGTTCAGCGCCGACAAGCTCATCGGCGGCCCCCAGGGAGGAGTCATTCTCGGGAAAAAGAGCACCATCGAAAAAGTGCGCAAGAACCCGCTCATGCGGGCGCTCCGCGTGGGAAAAATGACGCTCACCGCGCTCGAGATGACGCTCAGAGAATTTGTCGACAACGACCGCCTCACCCGGAACCACCCGGTCATGCGCATGTTCAGCCTTTCCCCTGCGGCCCTGAGGAGACGAGCCAACCGGCTGGCCAAGATTCTGAGGAAGCCCCCTTCCGGAGAATCCATCCCCTCCATCGAGGCGGAGGTCGAAGAGGGAGCGTCCCGCATCGGAAGCGGATCCCTTCCGCTCGAAGACGTGCCGTCATGGGTCGTGGCAGTCCGGTCTCCTTTCATGGAATCGGGCAAACTGGCCGCCGCCCTGCGGCGCCACGACCCGCCCATCTTTACTCGCGTCCACGAGGAGAAGGTCCTCTTCGATCTCAGGACCGTGCTGAACTCGAAAGAGGAGAAAATCATCGCGAAGGCCGTTGAAAAAATACTGCTGGAGGCCGCCCCATGAAAACGAGGCCCCTTCCCCCGCCCATCAACCTCATGGTCGGAACGGCCGGCCACATCGACCACGGCAAGACCGAGCTCGTCAAGATGTTCACCGGGTGCGAAACGGACACGCTCCGCGAGGAGAAGGAGCGCGGCATGTCGATCAACCTCGGGTTCGCCCCCTGCCCTCTCGGGCGGGGAAAGAGAATCGGCCTTGTCGATGTGCCCGGACACGAGGATTTCATCCGGAACATGGTGGCCGGTGTGACCGGCATCGACATCGTCATGCTCGTTGTCGCCGCCGACGACGGGATCATGCCCCAGACGATCGAGCACTTCAACATCACCGATCTTCTCGGCGTCAAGAAGGGCGTCATCGTCATCAGCAAGGTCGATCTCGTGGAGGAAGAGCGCGTCAAGGAGGTCGAGTCGGATCTCGTGGAATTTTCCAAAGGCACGTTCCTCGAGGGAGCGCCGATTATTCATTACTCATCCCAGACCGGCGCCGGGGTGGGAGACGTGCGAAAGTACCTCGACCAGGTCGTTGACGAGACGGTGCGCCGCCAGACGGACGGGGTGTTCCGCCTCCCTGTGGAGAGATTTTTCCAGGCGGAAGGATTCGGCACCATCATGACCGGCATCGCGGCCGCCGGCAAGCTCACCATCCGGGACGAGGTCGAAATCCTGCCCATCAGTCAAAAAGGCGTTGTGCGCAAGCTCCAGGTTTTCGGCCAGGACTGCGACGAAGGATTCGCCGGCCAGTGCCTGGCCATCAACGTGGGCGGCGTCGACGCCCAGAGCATCAAGCGGGGCTTCGTTCTCTCCACGGCCGGCTACTTCGAGCCGACCGAAACCTTTCACGCCCGGCTGCGCATCCTCAGGGACGCATCGGCTCCGTTCAAGAACAGGACGGCGATCCGTTTTCACACGGGAACGTCCGAATCTTTCGGCAGCGCCGTCCTTCTCGACAAAGATGCGCTGAAACCCGGGGAGGAGGGATTGGCGCAGATTCTGCTCGATTCGGCCGTTCTCGTCGAGCCCGGCGACCGCTACATCATCCGCCTCCAGAACCCGGTCGTCACCGTGGGCGGAGGAAGCGTCATCGGCCGTTCCGAAAAGCGTTACAAGCGCAACCGGTCATGGATCATCGAAGGGATCAAGGAAGAAGAGGCGTCCCTGGGAAGCGACAGAGAGCGCGCCGTGTACATGATCGGGCGGGCCGGGCGGGACGGCATCGACAGGAAGGAGCTCACCCGCCGCGCCGCGCTGACGCTCTCCCAGACCGGAGCCGCCATCGAGGCGCTCATTGCCTCGGACGATGCCGTGCTCCTTCCCGGGAAAAGACTCCTCGTCTCGGACGACACCTTCGAGTCCTTCATCCGGGATCTGGAGGCCAAGCTGGCCGAGCTCCACGAGAAGGATCCCCTTCGCATCGGATACACGGCAACGGAGCTCAGGAAAGAAATGGACGCGATCTCGGAGCTGAACACGGCCGCCCTCGAGAAGCTCGTCGAGAAGGGCCGCGTCGTCCTCGACGGCGACCGCCACCGTCTCGCTTCCTTCGAGGTGCGGCTCGACGACGAGCAGGCGCAAGCCGCGGCCCGGATCGAGGAGATCTATCGGGACGGGGGGTTCAAGACGCCGTCCCCCGACGAGATGCCCGAGCTCGTTGAGGGGAAAGAGATCCCCAAGATTTTGCAGAAGCTCATCGAAAGCGGCGTTCTCATCAAGGTTGCGCCGAAAATCATTTTTCACAAAGAAAGCGTGGAAAAGGCCCGGGCGGCGACGGTGGAATACATCGAGAAGCACGGAGAGCTCGATTCCTACAACTTCAAGAACCTGATCGACAGCTCCAGGAAATACGCCATACCCCTTCTCGATTATCTAGACACGATCGGCGTCACTGTCCGCGGCCATCAGAACAAGCGCTATTTGAAGAAGTGAGCGCGCTTGATGCCGGTTGAGGTGTGGCGAGGCTAATATCCCAATCCTTTCAACAGCTCTTCCGTTTCCGCATCCACTTCATCGATCGTTCTCGGCGAGAGCGGCGGCGTCAGCGATTCCTGCCACCGAACGAACGCATCGAGCAGTTTCAGGGCAAGATCGGGGCGTTCCAGGTTGAGATCGCGCCTTTCGAGGGGATGCTCCGTCAGATCGAAAAGGCCGGCATCCTCGTCCTTCTCCTTCGTAGACCTGATCAGCTTGTATTTTCCCCAGTAAACGGCTTTGAGGTTCCTGTCGAAGCGTGCGCCGCAGCCGAGAACATTGAACTTTACATTGGCGAGGTTCTTATAGAGCTCGGCCACGGCCACGTCGCTTCGACCGCCCATCGGCGCGGCATCCATGGGAGCCTCCGCTTCGATGCCGAGACGGTCCAGGATCGTGGGCATGATGTTGACGAGCTGAATCATCTCACTCCGGTCTCCGATCCTGCCCCAGCCTTTCGGCGTCTTCATGATCAGCGGAATCCTGAGCGTCTCCTCGAAGAGGGAAAAGCCGTGGCCGCTGTATCCCTTCTCATTGAACTGCTCCCCGTGATCGGCGGTGACGATGATCCACGTGTCGTCCCAGACGCCGCGCCGCTTCAGCTCGCCGAATATCGCACCGATGTTGTGATCTACATACAGGATCTCACCGTCATACTTGGAGATTTCGGTCGCCATACCGGACCCGGATCGCCCCGACTGCCGTGCTTCCGCGAACTCGTGAAGATACGGGCCGGGCGGATTGTATGGGCCGTGAGGATCGAAATAATTGAGAAAAAGAAAGAAGGGCCGATCCGACTTGACGGCGTTTCGAATAAAGGGAAAGGCCAGCGCATTGATCTCTTCGGCCGTGCGCCCGGCAAAGGAAAGGTCGTCGCAATCATAATATTCAAAGCCCTGAGCCAGACCGAAAACCGGTTCCAGCCAGGGACCGCCGCCTATGCCGCCCGTTTGATACCCCGCCTTTCCGAGCGTTTCCGCCAGGGTCACGGCCTGTTCGCCCAGACCGTTGGCGCGAAACTCCTTCGACGCCGGCACCTCATCAACCGCCTGGTGCAATGAGAGCTCGGCCTTTTCATTGAAATGCGCTCCGTGTGTGGCCGTATAAAGCCCGGTAAACAACGATGCATGGCTGGGAAGCGTCCAGGAGGTCATTGAGAGACAGTTGTCATAGAGAGCTCCTTCCTCGGCCAGCGCATCGAGGTTGGGCGATGTCGTTCTTTCGTAACCGTAACAGGAGAGATGGTCCCTGCGCGTCGTGTCGAGGGTGATCAGAATGATGTTGGGACGGTCGTTAACCCGGCTGCAGGACGTGGAGACTGCCAAAAGCAAGATGAACAAATAAACTGGGCATCGATTCGGTTTCATATCCTCATCCGTCTATTCGATTGACCGGTCGGCGATAGGGCGTTCTGTTGATATACAAAGCCAGCCGCTCCTGTATCACATCGACAAGCCTCACGTTTCCCGCGCGTTCGGCCTGTTCGATGGCTTTTCGTGCGAGCTCCACGGCAAGATCGAAACGGCCGAGCTCGGCATGCGCGGCGGCAAGCGTGTCCAGTGTTTCAGCCTGCATGCCGCCGGTCATCATGACCGCTTGTTTTGCCAGACGGAGCGCCAGTGATCCGTTTCGCCATCCCGGTTTCGGGGAAGTGGCATAGATCCATGCCAGCCTGTCGACGGCGAGGACGCACGACGGAGCGGCCTGAAGAGTTTCCTGAAGCATTCGAACGGCTTGGGGAAATCGTCCCTTTGCAGCGAGCACATCCGCGAGCAGGGCACGATGCATTGGGACCATCGGGTTTTTCGGAAAATCGCGAATGACTTGGAGCAGGCATTCCTCGGCTCCGTCCAGATCTCCGATGGTGTTGAGCTCCGTGGCGATTCTCATCTGCGACGTGGGAAAGTGCGGCTGGATCCTGACGGCCTCCCGCCAGTGCGACAACGCCTCTTCGTATTCCCCTTTCATGTGGAGCGCCGTGCCGTAATTGTTTTGCGCCGTCCAGCTCGAGGGATTCTTTTCAACGGTGTAGGACCAGAGATTGAAAGAGTTTTTCCAGACAGGAATCTGATGCCATGTCAGTGCTCCCAGCAGGGCGGCGATGGCTATCCCGGCAAGGGGTATTCCGTATTTCACGCCGCGACCACGGCGCAGCGCCGTCAGGCCGCGCTCGATTCCGGCAAGGAGCGCTAAAAACAACCCGAAACATGAAAGATAAACGTAACGATCGGCCACAAAGGAATAATCATTATATCCGAACGCAAGCAATCCCAACATGGGGAGCAATGCCGCAACAAAGTGCATGACACCCCAGAGGACGACGCCGCCGGCTGCAGCGCGCCATTGCCGAAGGGCCAGAGCCGCCAGGACGGCGCCGATAAGCGGCAGCCACCAGACTAAAGCCGCGGCATCGACCGACCATCGCGGGTAGATCGGGATCAGGTCCACGGGAAAGAGCAGCTTGGCGATATAAAACCAAACCGCCGCACAAGCTGTGAGAACACGGTCGATCATTGACACTTCGATTATGGGACGGCCTTCCGCATTGATGAGCAGAATCGTCGCAACAATTCCGGCAACAGCAAAAGGCAGCAACCGGACAGCGCCTCTCGAGACCGATCTAGCGGTTTTTCTTCCCCTTTCGTTCAAAACAAAATAATCGGCCAGAAAAAGCGAAGCCACCAGCGTTACGCTCGATGTTTTGCTCATCAGGGCTGCGGCAAAGGCTAAAAACGACAGCAGATAGATCGCCCATTTCCTTGAGCGCAAAAAACGCAGATACAGCAAGAATGCGACCAGGAAGAATACCCCCGAAAGCACGTTCTTGCGCTCGGTGATCCAGGCCACCGACTCGATCTGCATGGGATGCAGCGAAAAGAGGAGAGCGCCCACCCATGCAACCGCTCGGCTTGCGCCCAGGCTCCGGAGCAGAAACATGACAAGGAGAGCGTTTATAATATGCAAAATCACGTTGGTGGCGTGGTACCCGCCGGGATCGCCGCCCCAAATCCGGAAATCGAGCCACAGGGATGTATAGAACATCGGGTAGTTGGGTATTCCGCGCCTGACCGCCAGGCTGCTCCAGATCGTGGTCAATCCGTCGGGAGAGGCGACGGCCTGGAATTCCATCAGGTTGATGTTGTCGTCCCACCCGACGAATCCAAAAGACAATGTCGGCCAATAAACGAGGAGTGTTGCGGCGGCGACGACAATTCCTGCAATAAACCATCCCCTGGTGTGCCGCGTTCCGGTGTGCGGGCTGCTGCAGCCGGGAATCCCGGGATCGTGATACGGCGGTCCGGAGGATTCACCTCTTGTTTTATCGTCGACCATTAAGCCTCTGGTTCTTGCACCACAATCGACCCCGTTGCTTCAGCTTGTCCGGCGCTTATGCAGAGATCGTCGGTGATGATCTCGACCTTCTTTCAAGTTGTGGAGGATCATATCAACGGCCTCTGAAAAACACAAGAAAGAGCCGCAAGGTTCGGACCATCCGCCCGGCTTCCGGGAAAACCGGATTCGCCAAAGCCTCAAAGGCCGTTACTCGTGGCGCAGCGCC
Organism: uncultured Phycisphaerales bacterium; assembly: GCA_964633825.1. GTDB lineage: Bacteria > Planctomycetota > B15-G4 > B15-G4 > CAYZWU01 > CAZWHE01. The sequence continues at coordinate 36,690 of CAZWHE010000012.1, forward strand.
TCGATCGGGTCCATGCGCGCCGCCCGGTTCGCGGGGTAGATGCCGAAGACGATTCCCACGCCCACCGAAATGAACAATGAGATGAAGAGCGACCAGGGCGTGATGATCGTCGTCATGTCGGCGAAGGCCGTCACGGCGACGGGAATGCAGATCCCGAGCCCGAGACCGACAAGGCCTCCGAACCCGGACAGAATGATCGATTCGGACAGGAACTGGAAGACGATATCCTTCTGCTTGGCGCCCAGGGCGCGGCGGATGCCGATCTCGCGGGTCCGTTCCGTCACAGTGGCCAGCATGATGTTCATGATGCCGATTCCGCCCACGAGGAGCGAGATGGCCGCGATGGAGCCAAGGACGATGTTGAAGATCCTCTTTGTCTCCTCGGCCTGGCGAAGGAGCTCGAGAGGGACGATGATCTCGTAGTCATTCTCCTTGTGAAAGCGGGCGAGCAGGTCTTCGGCCACGGCGGCGGCGGAAACAACGTGCTCCAGGGCATCGACCTTGAGCGTGATCCCGTGGAGCTGGATCTTCTCCAGGTCAAAGCTTCCCGACCTGATCTTGATGATCGTTTCACCGAACCGCGTCTTCGCCGACGAGATCGGGATATACATGTCGAGGTTGAAATCGCGGACACCGCCCTCACCCTCGCCGCCGACGGCTTTCTTGGGAGCCATGACGCCGACAACGCGATAGGGGCTCGTGCCCACCTTGACGATCTGGCCGAGCGGATCGGCCGCCACAAAGAGCTCCTTCACGATTCCGGCGCCCAGAACGCAGACGTTCATGTTGCTGCGGATGTCGAACATGGTGAGGTAACGTCCGCGGCTCACCGTGAGGTTGGCCACTTCCACATACCAGGGGAGTGTTCCCATCACGACGCCGAAGACGCTCATTTCACGGAAGCGTATGTCCATGCGGATTTCGCGGCTCGGCACAACGACGTCCACGGTGGACAGGACATCGTGGATCCGCTCGGCGTCATCGTACGTGAGGCCGTACTCCACGACGCGGGACCGCGTCGCAGATGCGGACTGGTCCTCGGGCGGTTTTATCGACCGGACCAGAACGTTGTGGCTCCCCATCTGTCTGATCTTCTCCTGCGCCTCCTGGCTCGCACCCTCGCCTATGGCGAGCATGGCGATAACGGAACAGACGCCGAAAACAATACCGAGAACGGTGAGCGACGACCGGAGGGGATGGAGCCTGAGCGATTGCAGGCCGAGGCCGACGATCCGTCTCATGGGAAGCCCGATCATGCCTTTGCCCCGTTCATCCTGTCCGACTCGACACGGCCGTCCATCATACGGATGACGCGCTGCGCGCGGTCGGCCACATCCGGATCGTGAGTCACCACGACCAGGGTCTTGCCTTCGGCATGGAGCTCATCGAGAAGACCGAGCAGATCCTGGCCGGTTGCCGAGTCGAGGTTTCCCGTCGGTTCGTCGGCCATGATCAGAAGGGGATCGTTCGCCAGAGACCGCGCGACGGCGACGCGCTGCTGCTGGCCGCCGCTCAGTTCCATCGGTCGGTGCTTGAGCCTGTCCGAGAGCCCCATCCGCTCGGCCAGGGATTCGGCGCGCATCCGGCTCTCGCTTTCCGGACAGCCCTGGTAATAGAGAGGCACGCAGATGTTCTCGATCACCGTGAGCTGGGGAATGAGATTGTACGACTGGAAGACAAACCCGAGCTTTCTGTTCCGTATTTCCGAAAGGCTGTCGTCGTCAAGGCCGGAAACATCCGTACCGCCGAGATAATACTTACCCGTTGAAGGTCTGTCGAGACAGCCGAGAAGATTGAGGAGAGTCGATTTGCCGGAACCGGACGGCCCCATGATGGCGATGTATTCGCCCGACTCGATCTTGATGTCCACGTCCTTCAGGGCTTCGACCCGGACGGCGCCGATAATGTAGGTCTTTCCCGCGCTTTCCAGGCGGAGAATCTCACTCATGAGAAAGCTCCCACCCGTTCATCGGCGGGTCGAGCATGATACTGTCTCCTTCAACGAGACCATCCTTGATCTCGATGAAGGTGTCGTTGTAATCGCCCACGGTCACGGGCACGGGAGACGGATCCCCGTTGTTATCGAAAAAGCAGAAGTGCTTGTCCCGGCGCGTCACCACGGCCTGGACGGGGACATAGAGAACGTCCTTGAGAACCTTCATGATGATTTTTACCTGGGCCGACATCCCGGGCTTGAGAAGAGGATGATGCCCTTCGATGGAGACATCGGTGGAGTAGACCTTGAGATCGGGATTGAGCCAGCGCGACTGGGAGTCGGGCAGGATCGCCACCTTGAGGACCTCTCCGTTCAGCGTGAGGTCTGGGAGGGCGTCGACGGTGGTGACTGTCTTCTGGCCGACCTCGACGCGGTCGACCGACGTCTCGTGGACCTTGACCTCCACGGCCATGGTGGAAATATCCGGGATCGTGATGATGCCCTGCCTCTCGTAGACCGTGGCCCCCTCTTCGATGCGTCTCTCCTGGCGTCCCCAGTCCCCGCTCGAGTTGGCCCAGACGACGAGGCCGGGCGCGGTCGCTTTGATCGTGCAGTTTTCGATCTGCTCCCTGTAGTCATCGAGGCGGTCCTTGTGAAGATCGAACTTCGCCTTGTTCGCCTCGAGCACCGACTCCTTCTGGGCTCTCTGGGCATTCGCTCTCGCTTTGATGCGCTCCAGCTCCAGTTTCGCCTCGCTGTAGTCGGAGAGGAGCTTTTCCGCTTCCTTGTAGAAATCATATTTCAGAAAGAGATCGCGCGCCGTCCTCGCCTGTTCCAGCTCGACTTTGCGGCTTTTCAGGGCGAGCTCGTCGGCGTCGAGGTCGTTCTTGGAAACAAATCCCTTTGCTTCGAGCTCTTTGGTTCCATCCCTGTCGTCCTCGGCCCTCTTGACCCTCTCCTCGGCCAGCTTGATGGCGTTCTCGAGATCCCGTCTCGACTGAAGAGACGCTCCCTCGATCAGACCCGGTTGGTCCTCTCTCATGCTGATTATGCGCTTGTCGAAAAGATCGATCTCCTTCCCGATCAGCTTTTCGGCCAGCTCTTCGCCCAGGTAGCGCTTGAGATCGAGCAGGGAGAAATGAACGTTGAGCTCACCCGCGTTGATGTCGCTCCTGTTCTGGTTGCGCTGGATATCGAGTGCCTCTTTCGACTGCTCGTAATCGGACCGAACCGACCGAAATGTGATCTCCTGCGACTTGGTCCTTTCGCGGAGATCGGAAGAGTCGAGCTCGACGAGGATCTTTCCGGCGGCAATATCTTCCTCGGTGATCCGCGTCCCTTCGGTGATGAGATAGATGATGGTGGCCCGCCCCTCGACGCGGCTCTTGATCTCCTTCGATTCGAGGGCTTTCAGGTTTCCGCTCTCGAGGACCGAAATGACAATATCGCCCCGCTTGGCCACGAAAACAGGGGAATCCCCGCCGGAGACGGGATCGCCGCCGGCGGCGAAGAACCAGACGAGCAGGATCAGGATCGCCGCTCCCGCAGCCCAGGGGAGCAAGCGCCGAGCAAATCGCTTCCCGCGCCCGGAGCCCGTCCATTCCATTGTGGTGTTATTTTTCATTCTCTCTTTGCTGTTCATTGTCCTCGTCCATTAAAGAATCGGACCGGCTGATCAGACGGAAGAGGTCCTCCTCGGAAGGCTCATGGTAGTTCCCGGAATCATCGATAGCGAGCACACCCATGGCGCTCCAGAGCTCGAGCTGTGCAATATAAAAATCGACCAGAACCCGGGTGAGGGCGTTCTTGGCCTCGAGGTGGGCCGACTGCGACTCGAGGAGATCCCGCGTAGATGCTTTGTCATACTTGATCAGCATGTTCGTGGACTCGACACGCGTCTCGGCGAGCCGGACAGATCGGCTCTGGATCTCATAGCTCTCGCGCGCCTGTTCGAGCGACCTGCGCGTATTGCGGATCTCGAGCCTGATGCTGTCCGCTTCCCTCTGGAGATCCCGTTTCGTCCTTTCAAATGTGATCAGAGCCTGTCTGAAGAGATTGCGCTCCTCCTTCCGATCGAATGGGAGGTCGAGCTCGAGTCCGAGCTCGTAAACGCCCGCACGGGGACGAAAGTTGATCACATTGTGAGGGCCTTTGGAGCCGAAATCAGCCCCTCCCACGATATTGAGCTCGGGAAGAAAGCCGTTTTGAGCGACATCGATCTTTCTCACGGCATCGTCCACCTCGTCGAGGCTGTTGAGAAAATCCATCCTCTTCATGAACGCAACCCGGACAGCGTCTATCTCCTCGAGCTCGATCTTGCTCAGCTCCCCGCCGGAAAGCCTGCCGAGCTCGTTCACATCGAGATCGATATTGGCATCGGTCCGGAGGCCGAGAGTCATTTTGAAATTATCCATGACGCGATCGCTGGCCTGGATCGCCCGGATCCACCGGTCCCGGGCTCGGAGCTCATCCTGCTGCGCCTGGTCGACTTCGAACTTGGGCAGGCGTCCGGAATCGGCGAAAGCTTTCGTTCTTTCCCGCGCGATCCGGAGCGAGTTGTAGTTCGAAAACTCGTTGTTCACCTGGTCCTTCTGCTGCAAGACCCTGAAATATTCGGTGGCGATAGAAACAGCGAAGGTCTGCCTGTACCTGCGGTATTCACGGAGGCTGTAGACCGTGTCCCGCTCGGCCTGGGTCAGTGTTTCCAGCGCCACGGCCCTTCCGGCTCCGCGCAGCAGGGGTTGTGAGAATGCCAGGCTCACCGTCGAGATAAAGGACTGCTGGGGATCTCCCGTAAAATACCTGAAAAAGTTTGCACCCACGTTCAGACCGATCTGACCGCCCGCGGCAAGGGCCTTGTTCACACCGGTCGAAAAGCCGCCCTTGGAGGCGTACTCGAAATCCTGGCGTGTATAGGCCCCGTCCATCTCTCCCGAAAAGATGAAATCCCACCTGTGCCGCTCCAGAGAGAGTGACAGGGCTGAAAGATAAACGTTTTCCTTCTCGCTTTGATACTCTCTCGAATTCCTGACGGCCAGGTTCAGGGCATCGGCAAGAGACAGGGTCACGAGAGGACCGTCCCACGCCTTGAGAACGTCTTTTCGCATTTTCCCGGATACGGGCGGTGCGCCATCTCCGGTGGGCCGGTCCACCGCCGCCGGCTGATAATCAGGCGACCATTCGATCGAAATCTCATCGAACGACCCGAAAACCGTCTCCTGTTTATCCTTCAGGATTTCCCCCACTTCCCTGTCGGCATCCTCTTTATATGTCTCGGGTGAAGAACATGAAAAAACGAGTGCGGCCGTGACGAGAAGAGAGAGTGATCTGTTCATGCAATCGGCCTCAAGTAAATTATAAAACCCCACAGTTATAAAGAATTTACGCACACTCCTTTTAAGAATGAACTGAAAATTGTGATTAATTTATACTGTCTTGGGGTCCTTTTGTGCAGCTCTTCTTGTGAGACGCTCTCAATGAGATTGAAACCCTTAAGGAACTGCCAATATGGCGTTGCTCGGCCATAGTGACAGCATCGCTCGCTCGATCCTTTTCTGCATTTCCCCGAGTCGATCTTGTTATTGATTTTAATTTAAAGAGTTAGGGCGCTTTTGCTCTGATCCTCCTCTTCCTTTTATTGGCACTGGCTTTGCTCCATCTCTCATATGAGCACGATGAACGATGAAAGGAGTACGCCATGAACCTGAACAAATTAACCACCCGGGCCCAGGAAAGCCTTCACAACGCCCAGTCACTGGCCGTGGAGCTAGGGCATCAGGAAATCAAGCCCGAGCATCTCCTCTTGGTGCTTCTCCGTCAAGAAAAGAGCATTGTTCCGAGGATCATCGAAAAAGCCGGGTTCGATCCCGAGCTCATTGCGGGAAAGGTGCGGGATTCATTAAAAGAATATCCTCGTGTTTCCGGCCCCGGCGCAGCCGCAACCGGCATAGGCACACTCTTGCAGAAAGTTCTTGTTCAGGCGGAAAAAGAGGCCCGCGGGCTCAACGACGATTATGTCAGTGTCGACCATCTCCTGATCGCCATCTTGGAGGCGGCCCCGGAATCACCGGCCGGACGGTTCCTTTTCGAGGAAGGTCTCGACAGAAACACGATCGTGAGCACGCTCGCCCTCATCCGCGGCAACCAGCGCATCACGACTCCCGATCCTGAATCGACTTTCGAGGCTCTCGAAAAATACGGCCGCGATCTCGTTGATCTCGCCCGTTCAGACAAGCTCGATCCCGTGATCGGCCGGGACAGCGAGATCAGGAGGATCGTGCGCATTCTTTCGAGAAAAACGAAGAACAATCCCGTTCTCATCGGAGAGCCCGGCGTGGGAAAGACCGCCATTGTCGAGGGACTCGCCCAGCGGATCGTGAAGGGGGATGTGCCCGAAGGGCTTCGGGACCGCTCTCTCTTCGCCCTTGACATGGGCGCGCTCGTGGCCGGAGCCAAGTACCGGGGCGAGTTCGAGGAGCGGCTCAAGGCCGTGTTGAAAGAGATCGCTGAATCGAACGGCCGGATCGTTCTCTTCATCGACGAGCTCCACACCATCGTCGGCGCCGGAGCGGCCGAAGGCGCCATAGACGCCGGAAACATCCTCAAGCCGATGCTGGCCCGCGGAGAGCTCCGCTGCATCGGCGCGACGACTCTCGACGAATACAGAAAACATCTCGAAAAAGACGCGGCCCTGGAGCGGCGGTTTCAGCCCGTGCTCGTCGATCAGCCCTGCGTGGAGGACACGATCTCGATCCTGCGCGGCCTGAAAGAGAGGTTCGAGCTCCACCACGGCGTTCGCATCCAGGACACAGCGCTCGTGGCGGCCGCGACCCTTTCCCACCGGTACATCTCGGACAGATTCCTGCCCGACAAGGCGATCGATCTCATCGACGAGGCCGCGGCCGGGCTCCGCACCGAGATGGACAGCATGCCGGCCGTGCTCGATGAAGTGACAAGAAAGATCATGCGGCTCGAGATCGAACGAGAAGCGCTCAAAAAGGAAAAAGACAGCGCTTCGAAGAAGCGGCTCGATAACATCGACCGCGAGCTGGCCGGCTTGAAAAGCGACGGGGACGCGCTTAGAGACCAGTGGGAAACAGAAAAAGCCGCCGTCAGCGCTCTGAGACTTCTCAAAGTCGAAATCGAAAAAGCCCGCCTCGAAATGGAACGGGCCGAGCGCGAGCACGACCTGGAACACGCCGCCGAGATTCGTTACGGCCGGCTGCCGGATCTGGAAAAACAGCTTCAGGCCCGGGAAGCGGAGATGGAGCGGCGCCCGGTCTCTCAAAGCCTGATCCGCGAAGAGGTGACGGCCGAAGAGGTTTCCGAGATCATTTCACGCTGGACCGGAATCCCGGTGTCACGCCTCCTCGAAGGAGAGCGCGAAAAGCTCCTCAAGCTCCCAGACGCGCTTCACGAAAAAGTCGTCGGCCAAGACGAGGCCGTCGAGGCCGTTGTCGATGCGGTTCTCAGGGCACGATCGGGGATCAAGGACCCCGACCGCCCCATCGGCTCCTTCATCTTCCTCGGGCCCACCGGCGTGGGCAAGACAGAGCTGGCGCGGACACTGGCCGAAGCCCTGTTCGACTCGAGCGAGAACATGGTGCGTATCGACATGAGCGAGTACATGGAGAAACACTCCGTCTCGAGACTCATCGGCGCACCTCCGGGCTATGTCGGTTACGACGAGGGAGGACAGCTCACGGAGGCGGTACGGCGCAAGCCCTATAGTATCGTTCTTTTCGACGAGGTCGAAAAAGCGCACCCCCTTGTCTGGAACACTCTTCTCCAACTCCTCGACGACGGCCGCCTCACCGATAACCAGGGACACACCGTCGATTTCAGGAACACGGTGGTCATCATGACGTCCAACGTGGGAAGCCATCTCCTCCTCGACAGCATGCGCGATGACGGCGCCATCCCGGAAGGGACGCGCAAAAAGGTGATGGCGAAACTGCGTGCGTTGGTGCGCCCCGAGTTTCTCAACCGCGTGGACGAGATCGTGCTCTTTTCCGCGCTTTCCCGTGGCGAGGTGGAAGAGATCGTGCGGCTTCAGTTCGAGCGGATACGCGAGAGGACGGCCGAGCAATCGATCAGCCTCGAGCTCACCCCGGAGGCGGGCGCTCTCATTGCCGCGGCCGCCTACGACCCCGCCTTCGGCGCACGCCCGGTCAAGCGCCGCCTCCAGAAGGATGTGGAGAACGAGCTCGCGCGCCGCATCATCGCCGGCGAATGCAGGGACGGGTCGCGTATCACCGTCGCCGCTGTCGACGGCCGAATCGAACTGCGCGAAGAGGAATCCGCTGCCTGCCGACAAGGCGAAAGAAAAACATAAAAAGAGCGGGAATATAAAAAAAGCGAGCGCTCCGAAGAACGCCCGCTCTTTTTTATTTCTGCGAAGTAAAGAAAACCTCTACTTGGTCATTTCCTCCACCTCGTCACAGGTTTTGCGCACGGCCGAGACCGAGTGCTCGAGCGCGGCTTTTTCGTTGTCGGTGAGGTCGATTTCGATTATCCGCTCGATGCCGTTCTTGCCGAGCACGCAGGGCACGCCCACAAAGAGGCCTTCCACACCGTACTCACCTTCGAGGCGGGCGCAGACCGGAAGGATTTTGCGCTTGTCATAAGCGATGCACTCAGCCATTTCCAGGGCCGCCCAGGCGGGCGACACGAAAGCGGAACCGAACCCGAGCAGGCCGACGACCTCGCCGCCCGCCTTGCGTGTCCGGGCCTCGATCGCTCCCAGCGTATCCTCGTCGAGGAACTTGGTCACCGGAATGCCGGCGACCTGGCAGGAACTGCGCACGGGCACCATGGTGTCGCCGTGTCCGCCGAGCACCATGGCGTTCACGTTCTCCACCGACACGTTGGCCGCCTCGGCCACGAAATAACAGTACCGGCCCGAGTCGAGCTGGCCGGCCATGCCCATGAGCTTGTTCTTGGCAGGTTTGAGAGCCTTGTTGAGCGTGTACACGATCGCGTCCAAGGGATTGGCGATGGAGATGATCGTCGCGTCGGGGCACATCTCCTTGATGCCGGCGGCCACCTGGTTGGTGACGTTGAGGTTGATGGTGAGAAGTTCCTCGCGCGTGGGAAAGGTTCCGTCGGGACGGGCCTTGCGGGGGACGCCGGCCGTGTTGATAATCAGGTCCGCCCCCTTGAGAGCCGAGTAGTCCTTGGAACCGACCAGCTTGATGTCGGACCCGATGGTGGGCAGGCCTTCGGAGATGTCGAGGCATTTGCCGATGGCCACAGACTGCTTGCCCACGACCTCCTGCCGCTCGGGCGTGTCTTCCGGGTTCACGAAGGGCGCGGGGTCCGAAAGGCCCACTTCCCTGGCCAGCCGCCGCTGGGCGATCTCCTGGGTCAGCACGCCGCCGATGTATCCGCCCCCGATAAGGCCGATTTTGTTAAGCATTGCTCTATCCTCACTTTAGAAAAAAAAACTCTCTCCAGTCCCTGTTTCCAGCCCTAGGCAGGGACGGATCACTTTGCGAAACGGCATTGAAAAATAATACTTTTCTCAAACAGGTTATCCTACTTTGGCTTCCGGGGCACTTCAACCGAAAAGCCCCCCCTTTTTATCGGCTTCTTTGATATTATTTGAGCTTTTGCCGCCCGTCTTGACAAGTCATTCGTATACGTTAATTTAACCCGGATGCTTTTCGATCCGGCATCTTTTTCAAACTCGATTTTAACTCCACCGATGAAAACCAATCCAAAGAGGAGAAGGTTCATGAGAAAAACAACGGCGCTATCGCTCCCTCTTATTTCGGCAATCCTCTTCTTCTCGTGTTCCGGCTTGCCCGAAGAGCCGGAGATCTCACGATCCGCCGAACCCCGGGTTGTGCAATACATCCATCACTCACTGAGCGTGGAGATCGATCCCGCAGACGGCCGGATCAGCGGGGTCGACCAAATCACATTCCCCGTAAAATTCACCGAGGGAAGGGACAGGATCGTTTTTGAAATTCACAGAAATCTCGAAATCTCCTGCCCGGGCAAGGAGGTCAGGATCGTGCCCGTTCAAGAGAGCGACCGTGAGGCGGAAGAATGCGGGGGCGATTCATACATTGTCAAACAGGCTTTGGCCCCCGAAGGGGCCCGCCTCCCCGGCGAGATCGCTCTCGCCTTCAAAGGCAGAATCCACCACCCCCTGGAAAAGACGGGAGAAGAATACGCGCGCTCCTTCAGCGAGACACCGGGAATCATATCGGAGGACGGGGTCTTCCTCTCGACCGGATCGGGCTGGTTTCCGTCCTTTGGCGAGGACCTCGTCACGTTCGAGCTCGACATCACCCTTCCCGAAAAATACGGCGCCGTCAGCCAGGGAAAGAGGACGAAAAACGAGGTCACAAACGGCAAGCGCACGGTGGCTTGGGAAGCATCGGACCCCCAGGACAATATATACATCACGGCGGCGCCTTACACGGAATACCGCCGCCCCTGCAGCGACGGCACCGAAGCCTTCGCTTTTTTGAGGAAACCGGACCCGGCACTGGCCGCGAAGTATCTCCAGACAACGGCCCAGTACCTCGAGATGTACAACGGGTTGATCGGACCCTATCCCTATACGAAATTCGCTCTCGTAGAGAATTTCTGGGAAACTGGCTACGGCATGCCCTCTTTCACGCTGCTGGGACCGAGGGTGATTCGCTTTCCCTTCATCCTTCACTCCTCTTACCCCCACGAGATCCTTCACAACTGGTGGGGCAACGGCGTGTTTGTCAAACCCGGCTCGGGCAACTGGTGCGAAGGACTGACCGCCTACATGGCCGACCACCTCATCAAGGAGCAACAGGGGCGGGGCGAGGAATACAGGCGCGCGGCTCTCCAGAAATACTCGGACTACGTGAAAGAGAAGAAAGACTTTCCCCTCACCGAGTTCCGGTCGCGCCACAGTTCGGTCACCGAGGCGGTGGGATACGGAAAATGCCTCATGTTCTTCCACATGCTCAGGCGCCGCCTTGGCGACGATCTCTTTGCCAAGGGGATCCGGGCTTTCTACAAAAACAATCTGTTCCAATATGCCGCGTTTCACGATGTGGAGGAGGTATTTTCCGCGGTCAGCGGGCAGGACCTGAAAGGGTTTTTCAGCCAGTGGATCGAAAGAAAGGGAGCGCCCCAGCTGCGTTATGTCGACGGGACCGCGTTTCCCAGAGGAGACGGTTATCATCTCCTTCTCATCATCGAACAGATGCAGGAGGAGGATCCTTACGATCTCGTCATCCCGCTGGCCGTCTGGCTGGAAGGGGAAAAGATGGCCACCATCGTCGACATCCCCATGAAGGAGAAGCAGATCCGCTTCGAGACCGATCTGCCCGGCAAGCCGGTTCAGATCATGATGGACCCCTCCTTCGACCTTTTCCGGCGCCTCAACACGAACGAGATCCCGCCCTCGATCGGCCGCGCATTCGGCGCGGAAAAGATCCTGATCATC
>CAZWHE010000013.1:0-43031 GCA_964633825.1 uncultured Phycisphaerales bacterium
GGTTGATTTATGGTCGTAGAGGAGGCATTCGATCCGGAGCAGCTGCGCCGCCGCCGCTCGTTCGGGGGAAAGCTTGTCCACGGCCGCTGTCAAAGAGGCGAAAGCTTTTGCATATTCGCGGTTCAAAAAAAGGGAATAGCCGAGCTCGTAGCCCACGTCGGCGTTGCCGGGATTCTTGTCGAGACAGGCCTGGAGAAAGGCCCGGGCCACGTCGGGCCGCCCCATTTCGATGAAATGAAAGCCGGCTCTGTAGAGGAGGCTCGAGTCTTCGGGGTTCGCGGCCATGGACCGGAAGAGCTCTCCTCCGGCCTTGTCGCCGAGCATCTCGGCCGTGCGCGCCGCCGTGTCCAGGGTTTCGCTGCGGCCGGGATCGCTTCTCAGAGCTTCGAGGATATAGGAAAATCCTCTCCGCGCGTCCCCCTTCGCAATCAGGTTTTTGGCCTTTTGAAAAACCTTCTCGGCCGGTGATGTTTTCTTCCGGATCATGGGGGGGATCATACACCCCCTCGAATCGAGGGACAACATCGCGGTTGACCTGAAACCTTTCTGCGCCTAAACTCCATATGAAGAAATCGTTCATGAACCGGCCTCTGGTGGGATATGAGAATCATCGCTTTGATCAATCAGAAAGGGGGCGTGGGGAAAACGACGACGGCCGTCAACCTCGGAGCGGCCCTGGCCGGCCGGGGAAAGAAGGTCCTGCTCATCGATACCGATCCCCAGGCCAACCTGAGCCTTCATCTCGATGTCGATCTGTTCAATTCCGGCAAGTCGGTCTACGATGTGTTGACGAACAAGTGTTCCATCGGCGATGCGGTTCAAGAAACAACGATCGACAACCTCTCGATCGTGCCTTCGAACATCGATCTCTGCGGCGCCGAGCTGGAGCTGGTGAATACGGTGGGCCGGGAAACCCTTCTCCGGGATGCCCTGAACGACTATATCGGATCGCCGGCCGGATCGGCAGCCGGATCGCCGGCCGGATCGCCGGCCGGATCGGCGAACCACACTCCGGGCGCGTCTCTCGATTACGTGATCATCGACTGCCCGCCTTCTCTCGGTCTCCTTTCCCTGAACGCCCTTGCCGCGGCTTGGGAGGTCTTCGTCCCGATCCAGGCCGAGTTTTTCGCCCTCCAGGGAATGGGCAAGCTCATGGAAGTGATCGATCTCGTCAGGAGCCGCCTCAACCCTGTTTTGGCCGTGACCGGAATCGTGATCTGCATGTTCCGGTCCCAGACCCGCCTGGCGAAAGAAGTGCTGAGCGAGGTCCGCCAGTTTTTCGGCGATGTCGTGTTCGATGCCCGGATCCGCCAGAACATCAAGCTGGCCGAAGCTCCGTCCCACGGGAAGACGATCTTCCAGTACGATGCCCGCTCCAACGGGGCCCAAGACTACGGCTTTCTTGCCGATGAGCTCATCGAGCGCGAGAGGTCGAGCGCAGTGATCGAGACGGCATCCGAGCTCTCGGTTGTAAGCGATGAAGAGGAGAGTTCCGTCGAAGGTGTGCCCGAAAAGATCGATACTCCCAAGGAGGCGGAGATTTCAGGGGAAGAAGGAACCGCCTGAGAAAGCGCCTGAGAAAGAACGTCAGCGTTGCATGCAATGAGGAGAGATGAGTTTTACAGGGCGGCTCTGTCCGGCAAGGTTCGCGGACCTGCGGGCTTTTTTGTCTCCTTCATCCTCATTCTGCTCTCTTTTCCTTACGCTTTTCTGGTCTTCTTGAGGAACTTTCTCTACGACCGGGGGATTCTCGGACGCCGGGGCGTCGGCGTGCCCGTGATCAGTGTGGGCAACATCACGGCAGGCGGAACGGGCAAAACCCCCCTCGTGGCCTGGCTGGCGGCCGAAGCCAAGGGGCGGGGTATCCGCACCGCCGTGGTGGCCCGGGGTTACAAGGGCGAGATCAGGGACGGGGAGCTGATCAACGACGAGGGGCTCCTTCTGAAAGAAGCGGTCCCGGGGGTGATTGTTGTGCAGGATCCGGACCGGGTCGCAGCGGCGCGGAGGGCTGTTGGCGAGCATGGGGCCGAGCTCATCATTCTCGACGACGCGTTCCAGCACAGGAGAATCGAACGGGACGTCGATGTGGTGACCCTCGATGCGTCGGCGCCCTTCGGCAACGGGAGGCTTCTGCCCGCCGGCCTCCTCCGCGAGCCGGTTTCCGGCCTCGGGCGGGCTAACGTTCTCGTCCTGACGCGCTGTGAAAAGGCGCCGAAGGGTGTGCTGAAAGACCTGGAGCCCCGGCTGAAACGGATCTCGGGCAATGCCGCGCTCTTTTTCACCGACCACGAGGCCCGAAGGCTGAGCGCGATCGGCGAGGAGAAGGATGCCCCGCTCGCATCCCTCCGGGGAAAGAAGGTCTTTCTCTGCTCGGGAATCGCCTCTCCCATATTCTTCGAAGAAACAATCGCCGATCTCGGAGCGGATGTGGCGGGCCGCCTCTCGTTCAACGATCACCACAGGTACGGCCCGGACGATGTCCGCCGGGTCAATCGTGAAGCCGCAGAATGCGGCGCCGAAGCGGTCGTGGTCACGGCCAAGGACGCGGTCAAGCTCGGGGAATTTCCCGGGGCGAAGGGGTTTCTCGTTCTCCACATCGCCGTCCGCTTCAGGCAGGGAGAGGATGCGTTCCGGGAGGCGGTGTTTTCAGGGAAAGCCGATGCCCGCCGGGGGACGTGATCCCCGATCACTCGGCCCAAGCGGCACCGGTTTCGAAACGGGAAATGAATTTCTCGCCCAGTTTCTCCATCGCTAGGTTAACGGCTTTGTTGAGGGAAAACTCGGCGGCCTGCATCTCCTTGCCTTTATTGGTTCCCTCTTTGGTTTGTTCCCGCGTCAGCTCGAGGTGGAAGTTCCCGGCCGTCTCGATCTCGTCGGCGTTCAGAGGGAGACGCGTCTTGTAGAAAACCATGTTATGGACCACAGAGGAGAATTTTGCGTCCGCGATTCCGGCGATGACGTAGTCGCACTGGTCCTCGAGAAGGCGGGCCAGTTTTTTCGGGTTCTTCACCACGTTTCTCGGATCCTGGCCGTTGAGATTGGCGGTAACGATTTTGAATCCGAGGTCGCCGAGGGCGTCTTCGAAGAGGCTTTTCGAGTGGGGGGTCTGAATCTTTTTGCGGTCAATGGTTTCATGAATCACCACGGCCACGCGGGTCGTCTCGATGGACGGCATGAGATAAGTGACTGTGCAGCTCGGCGGATCGAGGATCGATCGCTTTTCAAGAGATTGGTAATCGAGCAGGACAAAGAGCGTGTTCGTCGACCGGCCCGTCCCCTCGAGTTCTCTCAGCTCGAAGGAGAACTCCCCGCGGCTGTTCGTCGCGCCCGATGCGGGGACGGCGGTGAATTTTTCTTTGTTTTCTTCATCCCCCAGGACGGCCACGGGGAATCCGGCCAGCGCCCGGCCGGCCGCGCTGAACCGGACGGTCACGGGCTTTCCCAGGTAGCCCGACAGGCTCGCTGTCTGCTTGTCGCCCGAAACCGCTTCGGTCCGGATGGAGCTCACCAGCCTATCGTACATGCTCGTCAAACGGCTCCGGATATCACCCAGATTGAATTTTTGGAAACGCTCTTCCATCCCTCTGATGTTGGCGACACCCAAAACCTTGACCTGATTGGAGACAGCCACGTCGAGGGCGCGTTCCGCCCGAACAAGGCTTTTCAATCTGTCGCCGGCGGGTCCGCTGCTCTTGGCAGATTCGAGGTAACCGTTTGCAGCATTCACTTTGTCCACGGTCTGGGCGTAAAGCCGTTCCGCGAGCTTTCGGCGGTCCATGGCGCAGGCGCAGAAAGCGGTGCCTGTTTTGGGATTGTACTCGTGATTCACCGTGACGGCGCCGGCCAGGATATCGGATGTCTCCTGCTTTGTGGAGACGATCATATCGGACAGGAACTCGCTGTCGCCGTGCTGCTGGAGCTCTCTCTCATATTTTTCGATCGTGCTCTCGATATAGGTCATGATCTGTTCGGAAATCTCGGTCTGGGCGCTGATCCGGGCGCTCGGTACAGCATCGGCTTCGGCCATATCGGGCGGCGAGGCGCCGAAGCCGAGAAGGTAGGTTTCCGGCCTGTCGTAAGAGGCCGGTGCGATTCGGTTGTTGAACCATCCGGGCGCATGGGCGCTCATCTTTGCGGACCGGCGTTTCCCCTCTTTGTTTTCCGTCGTGGTGCACGATACGAACAGTGCGAGGAGAGATATCGCTGTCAGTAGCAGGATCAGGTTTATCGATCGCATTCCGTGTCTCCCAGCCGGAAGAAGCCCGGCGTGCTAGAAAGTATATTCTCTATCCTGTTCGATCAGGGATATGTTCCCATTGCCCGACGAGGAGCGGAGCGCGTCGATCTCGTTTCTGATCTCGGTTTCGAACTCCGGTTTCAGGTGGGTGACCAGGATTTTTACGTCCCGGGGGATGGAAGCGGCTTCCCGGGCGAAAGAGACGGTGGACAGGTGCCTCGAGAGTCCGGCTGTCTTGGATTCCTTTGCCGGAAAGGCGGCTTCGAGGATCACGGCCTTGAGATTGTCGGCGCCTTCGAGAACCTCGGCGAGCCCCTCCGTGGAGTCCGTGTCTCCGCATAGGGCGATCGCCGCGTCCTGAGCCTGCACGAGATACCCGTAGCATTCCACGCTGTGCTTCATCAAAAACGGCGTCACTTCGAGCCCGCCGGCGATCACGGTCCTGCCCGGGGGGAGGGCTTCCATGGCGAGTATCTCGGAGTGTTCGTTGGAAAACTTGGAAAAATCGGGCCAGAGAATGTTGTTGAAGAGATGCTTCTTCAAGCACTGGATCGTTTCTTCGGGCCCGAAAAGGGAGAGCGGCTTTCTGACAAGGGAGTAGATATTGTCGAGCATGAAGGGGAGTGTCGCGAGGTGGTCGAAGTGGGAATGGGACAGGAAGATCTGCGAGATGCGCGTCTGCTCATCGATGGAGAGCGCCGTCGTCAGGGCGCCTGCGTCGACGGCGGTCTTGCCGTCGATCAGAAAGGAGGTCGGTCGCATTCCGATTGCGCTTCCGCCGTAGCAGCCGAGTACTCGAAGTTTCAAAGGTCCTCCTTTTCGATGGAAAGCAAATCCCACTCGCTTTCAACCACTTAGATCAGAATCGTATCAAGTCGAATACACAGGGTCAACGGGTTCCCTTTTCCCGTGGTTCTTGATCCGAACTTGCGTATACCATATATTTTATGACGAATTTTCCAGCGGAGTCTTACACGATCGGGCCGGCCCCGGCATAGGAGACGAAAGGCGGAAAAATGGATCTCTTCCTTGTCAGAGGGTTTACCTTGGGAGACGGCGTCGTCTGCCTGGCGGCGCTCTATCTGATATACATCTTTTTGAGGCAGTCGATCAGAAGCCGGGCCGAGGTGAGGGCCATCTTTTTCGTGACCGCCATCCTTCTCGTCCCTTTTGTCCTGAGCGCCTATTTCGTCTACGACGGGGCCGTACTCGATGTTTTCGACAGCACGCTCGAGCTGAATCAAAATGCCGATAACTGGTGGATCTACGAAGTCGAGATCAAAGAAGGGGATGAGACCCGGCTGGTCAACATCATCAGGACCGTTTACATCGTTTCTTCTCTCTACATCGGTGCGACTTTCCTTGTCTGGATGCTATCGGCCTTCTGGCTCCGTCTGAAAGGGTCGGGACCGCTCGCCATTCACAAGGCGCTGCTCAAGTGGGCAGTCGTCATCATCGGCTGCCTGATCTGCCTGGGAATCAAGATCGGCCCCATTCTTCTCGGCATGGGGGCGGCTTCAATTATTCTGGCCTACGCTCTCAAGGAAATGCTCGAGAACCTCTTCACGGGGATGGCGCTGGAGATGGAGGGATCGTTCCGCGCCGGGGAGTGGATCAGGCTGCACGACAGCGATACGGTGGGGAGGGTTTACGAGAAGAACTGGCGTGTCACGAAAATCCGGACCCTCGACGACGAAGCCATCACCATCCCGAACCGCCTCCTGGGGACCGAGAAGATCCTGAATTACGACAAGCCCACGAAGTACCACGCACGGATTCTCAACGTGGGAACTTCCTACAACGATCCGCCTGTCAAGGTCAAAGAGGTGCTTCGGACGATCCTGATACGGGAACCCGGGGTCAGAAAAGATCCCCCGCCCCGTGTCCGCACCATTGCGTATTCCGATTTTTCGATCAACTACGAGATGAAATTCTGGATCAACGATTACGGCAACCATATCCAGATCGAAGACTCGATCATGACCAAGATCTGGTACACATTCAAGTTCTACGGGATCCTGATCCCCTTCCCCATCAGAACCATTCACACGAAGGAACACAAGGAACTCGATGCCGAAGCGCACGAGATCGAAGAGGTGGTGAAGGCAAAGAGAGAATTCCTGAAGAACCTCCACTACTTCCGGGAACTCTATATCAGCCACATCGACTTCCTGGCGCGCAACTCCTTCCGAAGGCGGTACATGCCGGGCGAGCACGTCATCTACAAGGGCGAGATCGGAGACGCTCTCTATATCGTGATGGAAGGGTCCTGCGAGGCCGTTCTTCCCGATGGGAAGCAGCCTATTCTCGAAAAGGGGAACTACTTCGGCGAGATGGGGCTTCTGGGCAGGGCGTCGCGGACAGTGGATGTTCTTGCCGGCGGCGAGGGGGCCATGGTCCTCAGGATCGACAAGCACGGCATGGACGTTCTCTTCGACGTCTATCCCGATCTCGTGAAAGAGTTCAGAGAGGTCCTCATAGCAAGAAAGAAGGAGCTTCCCTCCCGGGAAACGGTGGTGGAGATAAAGAGGGAGCCTCTTTATCGCAGGATCAGGCGCGGGGCGGGCGATTTCTTCAAGCCCTGGTAGGCGGGGGAAGCGCTGCGGGCGCTGTTCCGTTAAACGGCGGCCCGATTAACGGCGTCCCGTGTAACGACCGAACCTCTCTTCGTTGATCATTCCGCCGCTTTTCAGTCCCAGCTCGGCCATAGCGGTTTTCATGGATTCGACCCTCTTCGCCGGCTCGGGATGGGACGAGAACTGCTTCAAGATGAACGAGGGATCGTCCGTGGTCCTGTCGAGCCGCTCCATCACCGAGATCGCGGCAAAAGGATCATATCCGGCACGGGTGAGATAGACGAGGGCTTCACGGTCCGCTTCGATCTCCATTGCCCTGTTGTACGGGGCCTGGGTTTCGGCAAAGAGAGTGTCGGCCAGATCGGTGAGCTCTTTCTCGATCTCCTCTGCGATCTCGTCGCGGCCCGAGGCTTCGTCCATTTTGTTCAGCATGTCCTTCATCATGAACCGATACTTCGATCGATCGATCGATCTGATGGAGTGCTTGAGAGAGATGTGGGCCACTTCGTGGGCGAGGATGGAGGCGAGCTCGGCCTCGTTGCGGCAGATCCCGACAGCGCCGCGGGTGATGAAGACGAACCCCCCGGGCGCGGAAAAGGCGTTGACCTCCTCGGAATCGAGGACGATGAAATAAAAGGCGAGGCCGTTGCGCGGGCAGGCGTCCACAAGGGTCAGCCCGATGAACGTGATATATTCCCAGAGAGCCCTGTCCTTGTATTCCGGTGTGGCGGCCAGGATCCGTGCGGCGACCACTTTTCCCATTTCGATCTCGTCGGCTTCGGGAAAGACTTCCATCAGGTCGGCCGCCAATGCCGAGCGATCGGCCTTGCCCTTCTTGATCCCCTGCAAGGTCGCGATGATGTCTTCTTCCTCGGCTGATAGGGGAAGCCGGTCTCGCATGGACGCCTTGTCGCGGCCTGTTTCGCGGCGGTCGCCCGATCCAGGGCTCGATTCTCTTTCCACCGGAATTCTCTGCGGCTTGTCCGGCGCGGCGGCGGCGGGCTCTTCATATCCCTCTTCGAATAGGGGTTGTTTCACATCGGTTGTGCGGGTCACGCGGGTTGATTCGGCCCGATATTGGGAAGAATCGGCCTCTTCTTCCGTTGCGGAACAGGAGAGAAGGGCGAAAAAAGCCAGAACGGGCATCACTGTAACTATTCTTGTTATCATCATTCTCTCGTTCCTCGTTATTGGGGAATCGCCGCGATCACGGCCCTGGTTATATCGGGTATCCGCGCCCCGCCCCCGGCCTTGATGCCTCCCCGTTCCACAATCAGGTCGTATCCCTTTTCCCGGGCGGTCTTATCCACGATTTCTCTGAATATCTTGTTGGCTTTCTGGATCAGAAAGTGATAGCGGGCCGAATCCTTGTTCAGGTTTTCCTTCTTGATGGTCAAGATGGCCGGGATCTTGTCGAAGACCTTGAGCCTCCTGATCGTGCAGGGGGATCTGAACGAATAGATGTCGCCGTAATAGACGTTTCCCGTGATGCTCGTGAATTGGTTGTACCGCTTGCAGTCGAGGGAGCGGATCATGATGTTTTTCACGCTTCCCATGCCGGCGCCGCGCCGACCGGCATATTTGTCCGACCATCCCTTGGTGACGAGACCGGACATGGTGGGTGAAGCCGCTTTCGACAGGTGAATTCCTCCGCTGCTCCCCTTCTCCCTCTCGATCATGCAGTAGACCCAGCCCTCTTTTCCCGTCGGTTCGGACCGGACATTCCTCCACGAGCCCAGCGTCCTGAGAACCGTGAGCTTTTCTCCCTCTTTGAGATGGGCCAGGGGTTTGAAAGCCTTGTTCCACCTGGGATAGAGCTTCAGCCCGTTTTTTCCGACTTCGAGCTGATCGGCAGGGGAGAGGGTGAACGAAGCGGCAGCGGCCGCGAGGAAGAGGAAGAGAAAGAAGAAAATGACCGATCGTTTTAACATCATCCTGATTCCCTTTTTTGTATCGGTTCTTGCAGGGTATGTCGGACGGCGGTGATTTACTTGGATTCGATCCTATAGACGCCGTCCCAGCCCTTATCGGGCTGTGATTCAGTAAAAAAGAGACATCGCTTCATGAAAGCCTTCGACGGATTGTCATTATAGGCGGTCGCCAGCCTCTCGAAAAGACGGGATGCTTCTTGGAACCGCATTTTTTGGTAAAGCTCGTACGCTTTTTCGAAACCCTCGCGCGCGTCGGGCGGAAAAGAATCCTCTTCTTCGAGTAGGGTGAAGAGCTCGAGGGGAGGCGCGTCGTTGCTGATTCCGGGAACCCTCACCCTGTCCAGAAACCGGGCGCGAACCGTTTCCCCCGCTCTCTCTATCGTGGGCGCGCCGGCCAGGATCAAGGTTCCGAAGACCTTGTTGGCTCCTTCCAGCCGGGATGCGAAGTTCACGGGCGATCCGATGGCGGTGTAGCTGTACCTCTCGCGGGAGCCGACGCATCCGACGGTGGCTTCACCCGAATAAAGACCGATGCGGGTCACAAAAGGCGGAAGCCCCTTTTCGATCGCTTTGTCGTTGAACACGGCGAGCCGCCGCCGGCAGACAAGTGCGGCCCGGCAGGCGTCGCGGGCGTGATTTTCCAGGTGGAGCGGAGCCCCGAAGAAGGCGACGACGGCGTCCCCGATATATTTGTCCAGTGTCCCGTTGCAGTCTTTGATGGCGCGCGTCATTTCGCTGAGATAGTGGTTGAGATGGTCTGTCAGGCGTTCCGGGTGGCGGCGCATCTCGGGGCTGTTGGACAGGGTTGTGAAGCTCTGGATGTCGGAGAAAAAGACCGTAATGTCGGTGTTCGTTCCTCTCGTTTGAAGGTTCGCCGGGTCGGCGATCAATTGCTTGACCACATGGGGCGGAGCAAAGTGCTGGAAGAGGCTCGATATTTCCCGGCTCTTCCGTCCTTCCGTGAAATAGTTCCACGTTGTTCCGGACGTGTAGGCGACGGCTGTTCCCAGAATGGGGGTCACCACGTCGATCCAGAGGCCGGCTTCGAGAAAGAGCCAGACCGCCGCGGCAACATAGGCCGACGACAATCCCAGGAGCGATGCGATTTTGATCAAACCGGATTTCGAATGGAGCGTGAGCAAAATCACGGCAAGGGCCAGGAGGCCGGCGAGAAGCGACCTCGTCCCGATCCCGAGGCGGCCGATCGTTTCTCCTTCGAGGATTCCTTCCGTGAGCGCGGCATGGATCTTGACGCCGGGGTAATCGCTGCTTACGGGTGTGGCTTTGAGGTCATGAAGGCTGGTCGCATTGGATCCGACGAAGACGATCTTGTCCTTGAAAACAGCGGGGTCGAGCCCCGGTTCTTCCTCTTCGTCGATTTCGGGCGGCAGCTGCATTTCCTGCATGTGTTCGCGCAGGTAGGCTCTCAGGACCCGATGAGCCGGGTAGGTCCGAAAGTATCCCGCATCGAGGCTGTTCGGATCTTCCCGCCCGTTGTCCCGCCACTTGATCAGGATATCTCCGGCCGGTGTGAGAGGGAGCCGGGATTCCTTTCCGCTCTCTGTTCTGCGGACAACGAGGTCGTTCTTCTCGACGGCGATTTCACACGATCCTCGCTCTTCCTCGGCTTCGATGTAAGCCTGGGCCGCGGCAAGGCCCAGTGAGGGATAGCACTTTCCACTGTGAAGGGCGAATGGACGCGTTCGGCGGATCACGGAGTCTGCGTCGATCGTGACGCAGACCATGCCGAGCCGGATGAGGTGTTCCATGTTTTTGAAGGGTGTTAAAATGCCGCGGTAAGGGAGTATCGGATCGCCGTACCAACCCCGGCCGGTCCGATCGAAGGGGATGCCCGATTCTTTCCGCCCCGGAATCGTGATGGAGCCTCCTTCGAGGCAGGCCTGTTCCAGGCTTGAGAAGGACCTGTCCTCTTTAACGCCCGACTCGTTCAGAGTGAAATTGAGGGCATGGATTACGAAGGGGAGGGCGGTGCCGTTCAGGACGCACGTTGTCCCGCCGAAACTCTCATCGCTCGATTCCGTTCCTCTCGGGGGAGGGGACGAGAAATCCATGTCGAATGCCACGACACGGGCCCCGGCGCTCTCGAGGTATAGAATGATCAGGTCGTAGACAAAACGGTCCCAGGGCCAGTTGAAGAAACTGGGATCGATGGTGAGCTCGTCATTGCCTGATCCCTCTTGCGAGCGAAGGTATATGCCGGCGCCCCATTCCAAAGAGACGTTGTCGATCATGACGATCCTGATCAGGTCGCTCTGAGCCGAGTCCTCCGCTCCGGCCCTGGAAAAGATGTCGAACAGATCGTGTTCCCATCTGTCGACCATGTCGCACCGGACAAGGAGAAAGGGAACGGCCGCCGTGATAAGGATGAGCGGCAGGATCAGTGACGTTTTTTTTCTCATATGCTATTGCGCACAGATATCGAGGGTCAGAAGGGCATATGATGTTGCCAGGACGGGATTGCCTTCGAACCAACGGGGCGAGCGCTCGTTGATCCATGATCCATCGATCCTTTGAGTGCCGAGCAGTTTTTCCGTGAGCTCTTTCCTCCAGATGTGTTCCACGCCCCGGCTGTCTTTGATGATCTCTCTGTCGAGGGCGTCGAGTGCCCGGGCCATGGTGAGGTAATAATAGAAAAGTCCCTGCTGGCCCGTATCCGTTCCCGGGGCGGAAATGAATCCCGGGTTCTCATCCAGGGTGTAATGCTCCTCCACCCATTTCACTGCCGCTTGGACGCGTTTGTCCTTGCCGTCGAGTCCGGTGAAAATGTAGGACTTGAGCAGTGCGTAGGTCATCGAACCGTAAGAACGCGCCACGTAAACACCCTGGTCCACCTCTTCGAGCCCGGCCTTTGAGCTTCCGGGGTAATAGATTCCGCCGCCGTCCGTTCCGGCGACGACTTTCTTCCCGTTGCTCAAAACGACTTGTGTGGGATTGACCTCGGCCGTGTTCTGGCATTTTTTAACGAACTGAAGGGCTTTTTGATAGGCCTCGTGCTTTTCGTCGAGTCCGGCCGCGCGAAGGGCATCGAGGGACATCTGGGTGTTGGAGAGATCGGGGCGCTCGTCGCCGCCGTATCCCATGCCGCCGTAAAAGAAATCCTCTTCGAGTGAATATCCTTCTCCTTCATCGGCCTGCACGGCGATGAGAAAATCCCGGGCGGCCGTAACGGCTTCTGCATAGCGGGGATTTTCCGAGTCCTTGAAAGCCATGAGTGAGACGGAGGTGACGTAAGTCCTCAGGCCGGTCAGGTAGATGCTGCCGTCTTCCTTTTTCAGGGAGTAGAGGTATTCGAGGCCCTTGTTCACGTACGAGGGAGGATCTCTTTCCAGGATCCGGGACGACCTGATCGCGGCGGACAGTGCCATGGCCGTGATTCCGGGGTCGTCATATCCCGGAAAGCCGAACTTCCCGCTGTCCTGGTTTTCGTCGAGATAAGCGAGGGCTTTGGCCAGCGCCGAATCGAGTGGAAGGGGGGCTTCGACGACGGGGGGAAGGGGTGCGAGCTCGGTCGGAGGCTGGGAAGACGGGGCTTTTGCCGAGCTTTTGTGGCAGAGAGAGAGGACCGAGATGAGAAGAGCCTTTTGGGACAGACCCTGTTCACGGCTGAACATTGAGCCGCCGGGGTCTCGGGTATCACCCAGAACGAAACGGGACAGCTCGTCCGCCCAGAAAGGTGCGGGCTTTCCTTTCTTCTCGAGCAGCGTGAAAAAAACGGAAGCAGCCAGGAGCTCCATGGGAGAAGTCGGTTTGCTTTTTTGCAGGTATTCGAGGTGTTTTATCCCCGAATCTTCAGGAAGCGCGGCTTGTGCCAGAAGCTTGGAGGCTAATCGAAAAGAGTTGGAGAATCGACCGCCTCTTTCTTCCTTGATCTTGCCGGAAACGAATATTGCCCGCACATCGGGATCTATTCCGGAAAGGGCCCATGACGCGGCGAAGAGGGTTTCCGGGTCGTATTCGTTTTCCGGGGCGACGAGGTTCCGGGTCAGGAAACTCAAAGCCTCTGCCAGAAATTCCCTGTAACGACCGGAATTGATCCTGTCCAGGGCCGCAACGGCCAGTGCTGTGGAGAGGAACTTTTTCCCCTTTGGACCGGGTTCGATGGACCCGTCCTCATTCTGGCCGGCCGCCAGCCGGTCGGCCGCCTTGCGAACGAAAGGGCCGTCGAGATCGGTGTATTGCCTCGGGCTGAGCGCCATGGCGATCAGAACGAGTGATGTGGTATCGGGCTGATCATTGGAAGGGCCGTAGCTTCCGTCTTGGTTTTGGCAGAGCCTGATTTCGTGGATCGCCTCGTCGATCGTCCTTTTGATGTCTTGAGCCGGGCTGTTTCCGGCGATCGCCAGAATAAAAAGAGGGACAAGAAAAGCGAGGCAAAACTTTGTATTCATGGGAAAACGCTCCAAGTTCCGCGACGGCATTATTCTTCACTATCATGACAGAACGGGGGAATTTTCCGAAGGTTCTCTATAAAAAAACGGGGCACTTTCCAATGCCCCGTTTCAAACGGTTCGTCGCAAAATTGTGTAACTTTCGGGTTAAATACCGATGTTCAACACCCATTCGATGGATGCCGAATCCGCCAGGTAGTTGGAATTCTGGGCGACCCGGGCCAGCGCCGGAATCCTCTCATGGTCGAAGAGGATTCCGAGAGCATTGACGGCATAGGCGGCCGAAATGGGATTTCGCCTCGGATCAACGGCGATGTCGAGCAGGGTTTGGGCAACTTCGAAATCACCTAGGAATCCGAGGGCCACGGCTGTGTAGCTCTGAATGTATGGGTTGTTGGAGTTTCGGATCATGCCGACCAGGTCGTGTCCGGATCCTGAGTCCGACAAGACGCCGAGGCCGAGGGCGGCGCTGCGAATCGTGTGGGGATCGGTGGCCGAGAGCATGATCTGTTTCAGATCTTCGGCGTGCCTGGTGGCTCCCGTCATCGCCAGAGCCAGGGCGGCGTGGCCCTTGAGAGTCGTGTTTCTGGCGGAACGGGCAATTCCGGCCAGCAGCGGAGGCGCTTCCTCGGGAGCAATGATTCCGAGAGCGATCGCCATCGCACCCTGGTGGTCGGGATTGCTGTCCGATTTGAGAGCTTCCGCGAGGATTCGAACGACGCTTTCTTCCTTGGTTTTACGGCATGCGAGGCCGAGGCCCAGCGCGGCCCAGGGTCGGAGGGTGTACGGCCCTTTCGAGAAAAGCGAGGTCAGTGTTTGCTTGGCCCGAACGCCGCCGATCCGACCCAAAGAGATGATCAGAAAATTCTTGAGCGGAATATCATTGTCCGTTTCGAGCAGGCGGATCATCCTGCCGATGGCTTCCGAATCACCCTGGGAGACAAGGTTTCCAAGGGCGATCGCAGCGGATCTGCGGACATTGGAGAGCCTGTCGTTCAGGCTTTCGAGAAGAACGGGGATTGCTGCCGGATCACCGATCTTGCCGAGTGAAGTTGCGGCAGTGGATCGGATCAATTCGTTGTTTTTTCTGTTTCGAAGAATCCTGGTAAGGCAGGAGATCAGGTTTTCGTCCCCATCGAGTCCGGCCGCCTCGATCAGAAGAACGAGATAATCGGGCTCGATGTTGGACCATTTGTCCAGAAATTGAGAGAGATCACTCGACGTCACGTGCGAATCGCGGATGGCCATGGCCATCGCCGCATATCCGCGCTCGCCGTCCAGGACAGAGGTTCGGCCGATAATTTTCTGCCCGTAACGGCTGTTGTGCGCCAGGTTGAGGAGGATATAAGTGGATCGTGCTTCTCCCATGAGGCCCAGGGCGAACAGGGCCGAGACCCGAACGACTGGACTCCCGTCCCGGATGAGGTTCCTGAGATAGGGAACGGCTTCCCGGGCCTGAAGTTTTCCGAGGCTGATGGCGGCAGCGGATCTGACATCAAAGTGATTGTGTCCGAGGAGCTTGATCAAGGACGGAATGAGGACATTTTTCTTGAATGCCTCGATCTCTCTCAGGCGGGCTTCTTCAGTAGGATAACTCTTGTCGGGATTTTCACCGACAGGAATCGAGCGCTCGTCGTATATTTTCCGGAGATTGAAGATACTGTACTTGTTGCGCTCCCACCAAATATCCCATCTGTTGAAATCCGAGCCTGTATTTCTCCTGGCGCGCGCCATGCCGCCCGATCCGCGTTGATTCTGCGGCAAAGCTCCCGATTGGGGAGGCGCGCCTATCTGGCCCGGCTTGAATGATGAAGGCATTTGCCCCGGAGGATGGACATAATCGCCCGGCGGAGGGGGTGGGGGCGGCGGAGGTCCGCCGCCGTCTTTATTTTGATTGCCGGCATCCGGCAACGGTCCGTTGACGGGGCCTCCTCCGGGATTATTTGGGGAACTGCCCCCGGAACCGTTGAAATAACCGGATCCGCTCTGCCCCAGGGCTTCGTTCGGCACAAAAGCCAATGTAATGAGAAGAATAAGAAATCCGCCAAGAATCGCTTTGGCAGAGACGATGAATCGTTTTCGTATCATAATGATTGTCCGTTCTCAGAATCGGCAATTTGTCGTAACAAAACGACCTGCATATCGAGCAGACCCTGTCTGCTGGTTGCATGAGATCGTACTATTATTGTATATGATCTTTCGACTCGAATGGTGACCGTTCAGATTTATCAGAAAGAAAATCAGTGGAAAAGAGCGATTTTTCAGGTTTTCGCCCTGATATTTAAATAAATACTGTTTCATAAAATAGAAATCTATATAATGAGATGCGGTTAATGAATCGTTTCTTTATGAAATACCATTGGGAATCCTGTTACTCTTTATAAATAAATATCTTAGAGTGCACCGGCACTCACGTTGCTGTTGAATGGATTTTTTTGATGAAAAAATGAAATTGCACGTTTGTTCAATTACCGGGGCTAATGGGCCAATGGTTAGCGTAGAAGAATATAATACCATAAAATAATACCAATATGTGTAATGTGTTGAATTTAAACAAAATACATAAATATGATTTTGATTTAATTTACCCATTTATTCATTCTCTGTTTTGAATGGGTTTTAATAGTGGAGAAATGGGGAGGAAAAAATTAGAATAAAAATGACTTGGAAAGGGCTTTTGAAACAGATCCTGGAAAAAAAGGTATATAGAGGACACTGATTCAAAAAAATCTCGAGAAAGCGAATCCGTAATGGTGGCAAAAAAAACAAACCCCATGGTTCGTAAGATCTGTTCCTTGCTCGATAACGAGACGGTCGAGTTTCAGTGTGCCGCTGCAATCGTATTGGGCGAATTGAAAAGCAAGGAACCCTTCGTCATCAAGACCCTGGGTGAAAAACTGAACAAATGCAACGACAGGATCTTGAAAGGCCACATTCTGGATACTTTTGAAAAGATCAGGTCGAAAGAGTCTTTAAAATATCTCCTCCCCTTTCTCTTTGGACGAACATCCCTTGATGGTGAATTTGGAAACAGAGCGGTTTCGATCGCATCATCGCTTGGAAACGAGTCTGCCCGGGAGTTGAAGGCACTACTCAAAAAAGCCAGTTCCGAAGAGAGAAAAGTCATCAATTCGGTTTTTATCAAAATGAGAAGCCTCGAGGGACTCAAAGTCGTCCTCGAGTCCCTCTTTGATGAAGATGAGGATGTTGTTTCCGATATCTGTCTCCTTATGAGACAGGAAATGAAACTTCTCACTCCCAAGGAGCAGAAGTCGTTTAGCAACAATGTCCAGAAATTCCTTGTTTCGCAGAGAACGCGCAAAAATCTGGGAGCCACATCTGCGGCGATCAAAATACTCGGTTATATTGGAGATTCAGGCGCCCTGAAGACACTTCTCTCCTTCACAACGATTCAAAACCATCCGCTAATAAGACATTATGCCCTGAATTCACTCAGGGAGATTCCGTTTACCGACAAGGTCAAGAACGATGTTATTCGGAAGCTCGTTTCCTATTTGAGTGAAAAGGATTTCACAAACATCGTCAGCCCGACGCTCGACATTTTAGCCCGCGCTCCTGTTCACTCGAGCTTGAGTGATCTGATCATCAAACTACTCAGCAGCGAACACGATGCTGTTCAACGATTTGTGCTCAGGAAGATGAGGGAATTCAACACTGTCAAGGTTGTGAAGATTCTCATTGAAAACCTGGCCCATCACGATCCGCGGATACGCGACCTCGCCGCCGAGTCCCTCTGCTGGCTCGATTCGGCCCGCAATATCCTTCTCGATAACCTTTTGAAAGAAAAAGATGCCGGCAGGGCCCGGTTGATCACCAAAATACTCAAGCCTCATTCCACGAAATTCAGAAAGGACCAGATCAGAAAACTCGGCGATAATCTGAAGAAACAGCTCGATAAGAACGATCCTCTCCAGGAAACAAGCATATTCCTGCTGAAAACGTGCGCGCCCGATTTTCTGCACGATTTTCTTCTCTCCCGGGCAACGGAGTTCAAGAAAAGGAAAAAATACAAAGAGGCGATCAATACTCTCGAAATTCTCCGGAAAAGCGAGCATTTCGGGGTGGACGGACAATATCTCCTCGCCGTCTGCCTGCTCAAGCTCTCTCCGAAAAAGCTTATAAAGCATCTGCGCGATAAGGATTCGTGTATCGAGATCTTTCAGAAGTTGATCAAGAACGATACATTCCCCTTGGCTCAGAAATTGAAAAGCGAAAGCGCCCTCGATCCGGCCGATCTTTTCTATGTGGGCTTTCATTTTTCAGAAAGAACTCAGCACGAGCGTCTTTTCGGTGGTGAGCTTCTCAGATCGCTGGCTCGAAAAAAATCCAACGCCAAAATCATCAAAGCTTCCCGCGAAAAAGTTCGTGCAGAGAAGCTCTGATCCTCTTTTCGATCAATCTTCCCTCCTATTAATCATTCCGGGCTAAAGCAGCATAAATACACTGTAATGAGTCTTTACAAAGATCGGTAGACGCACCTTCTTAAATATTTAAAAATTTTTATCAATTAGACTGAAACTTGAATAAAGAAAATAGAATATTTTATCGATAAACAGGAGAAATACCGGGTCCGGGGAAGTCGGATCACAGAAGAAGCTTATCCTTGGGGAAGGGAAAAGGGAGAACATATTACATGGCTCACTCAGATCGGTGTGCTGGTCCTGAGGTTCCGGAAAACCAACAACTCTTAGATCAGGTTTCTCTGGAACTATTGAATTCGTACGAATATATGGCGACGATCTATTCCTCGGCATCACGCCTGGCTCAGATGAGGGATGCGGTTGAAGCCGCCCGCTTCACTCTCGATATCAGCGTGGAGGCCACTGAATCGTCGGGAGGAATGCTGATATTATCGAGGAATGGCTCATCAGAGCGCGCCGCCCGGGTCCCCGATTATGTCGCCACGAGCAACACCGGACCCGGAATCGAATCGTATGCATTGGATGAGGCAGGGGAGAACGACAAGTCAAGATATGAAAACGAATTTCACCGCAGGATCTGCACCAAGGATGGGCGTTTTCTGTCCAGCACACTCAGAGTGCCTGTTGATTTCGGCGGCATCCGCCAGGGAATTCTCTTTCTTTATTCTACAAATAGCAGGTTGTATTCCAGCGTAGACATCAAGATCGCTGAGATCCTGGCGTCTCAGGGTGCTCTCGCGATCAAGAACCTCCTTTTTCTCGATGAGCTGGAAGATAAAAACATCCGCCTCTCTTCCACGTTGGACGAGCTCACGGCCGCCCAGGACGAGCTGGTGCGTTCGGAACGTTTTTCCGCCCTGGGTGAGATGGCGAGCATGATCGTTCACGACATCAAAAATCCCATGGGCGGGTTGTTGGGATATGCCCAGCTGCTCAACGCGACCGCTGACGGCCTGAATCCTGACGAGATCAGGGAATATTCGGGCATGATCATCAACGAAATGCGCCGGTTGTCCGGATTGACCGAGGAAATCATGGACTTTTCCAGAGGGCTCGACAAAAAACTCAATCTCAGGGAGATGGAGCCTCCCGATCTGATCAATACGGCCTGGCCCGTGATTCAGCAGGATCTTGTCAATAACGGGATGTCGCTTGTCAGGGAAGAGGCAGAGCCTACGGCTCGCGTCATGGTCGATTCGGACAAGCTCGAGCGCGTGTTGATCAACCTCGCTGTCAATGCCCGTCAGGCCATGGATGAAGGGGGCTCCCTGACCATTGCAGTCAAAATGAATGAAAACTGGGTGGAGCTTTCCTTCAGGGATACAGGAAAAGGAATTCCGGAGAATATCCGGGAAAAGATATTCGAGCCTTTTGTCACGCGAAAAAAGGGATCCAGCCTGGGAATCGGGCTCGCCATGGCGCGATGGATTGTTCAGGCTCATCAGGGCGAGCTCGAAATCGGGAAGACCGGGCCGGATGGAACGGAAATGATCATCAGGCTGCCGCAAATGAATCAAGACGGAAAAGACGGGTCATTGTGAACGGTTTTACAGTTATAGAATTGATGATCGTTGTCGTGATTTTGGGAATTATTGCCGCCATAGTGATTCCGGCCACAACGACCCAGATCGAAGATGTCAACAACGCCAGCCTCGATTTCGATCTCGAAATGATCAGGAAAGGGATTGAGCTCTATTACCATCAGCATGTAGGTGTCTATCCCGGTTATCCCGATGGAGACACCTCTTCCGATCCCACAGAGGAAGATTTTTTAAACCAAATGTTATCGCGAACGAACCGCCGGGGCGAGTTGGATAAAGATGGGCTGTACGGCCCCTATCTTCGGCCTGATTTGGGTTTTCCCAAAAACCCTTTTAACAAAAAAGACGCAATCTCCGTTTCGAAGGGGGGGGGATTGAAACCGAAATTCAATGGAGATTACGGCTGGACCTATAACGCCGTAACGGGTGCGTTCGATGCCGTCACCGAGGAGATAGGAGGAAACGAGGTCAAGCAGTTTGATTAACTCGCATGTTTGTCGCGATGAACCGCGCGAAATATCCGAGTTAACGAATCGACTTGATCGGGAAATTAAAAATATTTCAGAATGGTTAAATAAAAATCAGCATCCGACCGATAACGGTTACGAATGAATAAGATTTTTTAATATCAGTGAAGGGAAGCCGAGATCTGCGAGATAATAGTTTTGGAAAAGGAGACGAGTTATGAAGGGTAGAGCAGGTTTTACATTGGTCGAACTTTTAATCGTGGTCATCATACTCGGCATTCTGGCCGCTGTGGTGATCCCTCAGTTTGGTTCGGCGTCGTCGGAAGCCAAGGAATCGGCGCTCATGTCCGATCTCGCCACGCTGCGCAACGCGATCGACTTGTACAGGCTGCAGCACAACGAAGTCTATCCCGGCAATCTCGATGGAGAAACGAGCTGGGATGATTTTGTGGCTCAACTGACAGCCGGTACGGATGTCGCAGGTGATGCCGGAAGTGATTTCGGTCCCTATATCAGGACCGGTATTCCGCGTAATCCCATCAACAGCCTTGCCACGGGAGTCGAAGGCGCGATTCCCGACGATCCTGATGATACCTCCGGCTGGTTGTACGATGCCTCGACTGGTGAAATCAGGGCGAACAGTTCGGGGACAGGTCCGACCACGGGGATTGATTATTTCGATATGTAATGATTGTGCAAGATTGAGATTGGATCGATAAAAAGGGCCCGGCATGGGCCCTTTTTATTAAATGGGAAAAGGGGGCATTCCTGATGATCTGCACGCGAAAAAACCAGGGACGGGGTACATCGAAGAAATCTGCCGGAGCCGGCCGGGGAGGATTCAGCCTTGTCGAGGTTCTGATCGCCGTTGTCGTCGTCGGTGTCGGAATCTCGGCCGCCGTCTATGGTCTGGGGTCGGGTCAAAAGAGCGCGCACGAAGGGCGGTCGGACCTTGTCGCCGCAAACCTGGCTTGCTGGCTCAAGCAATACTCCGAAGGGCTCGCCTTCCGCGATCCCGATGGGGGCGGGATATTCGGGCCCGAAGCGGGCGAGACGGAGTTTTCGGATTTCGATGACATCGATGATCTGAATGGCTTGACCCTGATGCCCCCGGTGGGAGCCGACGGCGCCACACTCTCCTCGTACGGCATTTGGACTCAGAATGTCAGCGTCGTCTCTCTCGATCCGGAAACATTTGAAGAACTGGTGGTGTCGGGTGATTCGCCTCTTGTCAAGGTCGAGGTGGAAATCCTTTGCCAGGGAGCCTTCAAGGACGAGTACCAGTGGGTTGTGACAGAGAGGTGAGTGAAATGAATAAAAAAAACACGCCCATGGAAAGAGAGCTCAATCGGTGCGGCGGGCTCTTTCCAGCCGGGAGTGGAAAGGCCGATGCGTCCGGAGCCGGGGGAACCATTCTGGTCCAATGTCTCTTTATTTTTGCCCTCCTTTCCCTGGTCGCGGTGGGAGTTGTCGAATCGGGCGGAATCGGCAACGCCATCTCGGGAGTTCTGCAAAACAATGTCCAGGCCAGGCTTCATGCGTATTCGGGTATCGAAATGGCTTACTGCAGGCTCTCGGACGACCAGGAATATGCGGGCGAGACTTTCATGTTTTCGACCAGCCCGGACACGGGAACGGATATCACCGTGGCCCCTATCGACGAGGTCGAGTACGACGTCGTCTCCAGAGGGTTCACGACGAATGCCGAATGCGTCTTCCACACACAAGTCGATATCCGGCCGCGGGTCTTCGACTATGCCGTGACAGTCGGAAACGATATGAACATGGCGGGGATGGCGAGGATCATGGGCGATTGTTTTGTGGCGGACGATGCAGAGGGCAACTCGAGCGCCGTGATCACGGGCGATCTTGACCTGACGAAAGCGTCCGGCGGGGATCTTCCCACTGTCAACGGCGAGGTCCGGATCACCGATCTGGATATCACCTTTCCGGCCTACTCCATGAGCGACCTGAGGACACAGGCCCAGACGGACGGGTATTACCACAGCGGCGGGATCTTCCACGTTATCTCGAACCAGGACCTGACAGGCGTTGTCTTCATCGAGAGCTGCTGGTTCATCGGTTTCGAAAATGTCACCATCGACGGAGTGCTGGTCCTGAATTCGTGTTATCAGTTCTGGGTCGATGACGGTTATCTCAAGGTTAAAAGAGATGTCGATATCGCCGGGAATACGGCCATTCTGGCGCCATACGTTCATTTCAAGACCAATCCGAACACGACTGTCGACATTTACGGCCTGGCCTACGTCAGATCCGCCCAGTTAAGAGGTGACGGAACTTTCTCCGGCCCGGTTCTCGTCATAGAGAACTTTAGGACATTGACAGGCGCCACGCGCTTCCAGGTTCCGGCCGAGCTCAAAGGACCGGAATACGGCGTGATCGATTTCAATGAGTTCAGGCTGACGGAAACACTTTACGAGGAACTATGAAAACCAATGGAATGAATAAAAAGGCTTTCACCCTGACCGAAATGATCGTGGTCGTGGCTGTTATCGCCGTCTCGGCTGCAGTGGTTCTGCCCTCGGTTCTCGATTACACCGACGTCAAAGCCGACGTGACGGGCAGAAAGATCGTGGCCGCCATCCGCTTTGCCAAGTCGCGCGCTTTGGCCGAGAGGCAGACCTACCGCGTTGTTTTCAACCTGAAAGCCAATTCGGTCCGAGTGGAGAATGAAAAAGGCACGGCCGCGTGGAATCCCGTGACCTGGTCGGATTACGAGTGGACTCTCAAGCACGGACAGATCAGCAAGGTGGGCTTCGGCGAATCGCCCGAGCTCGAGTTTGGTCCATTGGGCGAAGCCTCCTCGGGGGGACAGATCATCGTGGTCTACGGCACGTTGACACAAACTTTCACGGTCTCGCCGATTACGGGGCGCGTGGCCGTTGTGGAGACAGGGGAATGAAACGAAGCAGACAGAATGGAATGACGCTGGTTGAGGTCCTCCTGGCCGCGGCGCTGGGCGCCTGCCTGTTGACGGCGCTCTCCGTCTCGGTGGGGACTTCTCTCGATTCTTATTCCACGAGCCTGGACGAACAGGACCTGACCCTGGCCCTGCACACCGCCCTGGAGCGCATCATGAAAGCGGTTTCCACGTCGTCGCTGGCCGAAGTGAAATCATCGGCCTCCCTCTTTCTCAATTATCCCGGCGGGGGGACGGAGCAATATTACTGGGATGAAAAAGTCGGCGGTTTTTTATATCTGTCAAGGGATTACGGGGAAGCCGTCGAGGTCGTCGGCGGGGTGCAGAGTCTCAATTTTTCAGCAAATCTGGCCGATAGTTCGGAAGAAATTACAGAGAGCGCGAGCCAGGAACTGCTGAGCTTCAGCCAGTACGGGGGTGTTCCGCAGGAATGGCAGGACTGCCTCCTCGATGAGCTGGGCCTTCACGGGCTCACTTTTAATGTCGTTTACGACGACGAGGTCGAGGAGATCGAGATCACGAGGATCGAAGTACGCATCGGGAAAACCATCGACCAGGAAGCCGATCTCATGATCACTCTGATGGAAGGGATCACCGAGCCCCACCCCCGGCCGTGGGGGACCGCGATCGCATCGACTACGGTCCGAAACGGTGATATCCCTCTTGTCTATTGGGAAGGCCCCGACCTGATGGTCGGCTGGATGAGCATCGACCTGCCCGGCGGTTTTGTGATTCAGCCGAACCGGTATTACTGTGTCTTGTTCAATTCCTCAATGTTTCTGGCCGGATTCGGTGAAGAGGAAATGGAGGCCGGGTATCTCCGGATCGCGGCGGTGACAAGCGGAACCGGTCCGCAGAACGACATGGCCTACATCGGAACCGAGGACGGGGGAGTCAACTGGGAACCGGCTCTTGGGGGCAGCGATTATCTCAACAAGGACGTTCCGATTGTTCTCGAAGGGGACATATCCAATGTGGTGAATGACCCCGTCCTTCGTGTGGAGTCGATCGATATTACCCTCGGTCTGGCGCTGGGCGGTTTAGAAGAGTCCGGCGCGGGAAGAGCGAAAGTGCGCGGAGGGGGGGAATAGTGCAATCTCTGTTTCCATGGGGACGCCCGGCTTATACGCCGATCAGCCTGAGGATCGGATCGAAGACCGTCCGCATGGTGCAGGCCCGGATCTCCCAGGGCCGGGTCGAAGAGCACAGCTCCATCTCGGCGCCGATCCGGGGCGAAGGCGACGACCGCGATCGCGCTGTCGAGGAGGCGGTCAGGATCTGCCTGGCCAACGGTGATTTCAGGGGGAAGAAAACCGTACTCTGTCTTTGTGGCGAAGACGTTCTCATACAGCAGCAGCGCGTGACTCTCGATTCTGAAAATGAAAGCAGGGAGAGCATTCAAAAAAAGATCAGCCAGGAATTCCGCCTCAATCTCGCCAGGGACATCGACACGGATTTTACGCGAATCCTTTCCACAGGGAAGATCTACGAACGGCACGAATGCAAAGAAGAAATGATCATCGTCGTGGTCAAGCGCGAGCTTGTCTGGCGATATGTGAGGCTTCTCGAAAAGACCGGGCTGTGCATCCACCGGATCGGTGTCGAGCCCTTTGCGTTCTTCAGCGCCTATCTCCGGTTCTGGCCCGAAGACGCGGCGGTAAAGGGGGACGAATCTCCGCAGGAAAGCCCTTCCAAAGCCATCATCAATATGGGCGAGTCAAAAACCGAAGTCGTCATAGTCCGAAACGGCCACCCCGCCTTTGTTCGATCTCTTTCCGTTGGAATGGAAAAATTCACGGAATCGATCGCCGCCAAGATGAACCTGGACAAAGAAGAAATGGGACAGCTCATCGGGGAGATGAGGGAGGGACGTGAAGTCAGCGGGATCGTCAGAGACGCCATCATGAATGCCGTCCGTCCCGATTTCGAGTTCATGTGCTCCGAGATCATGACGTGTTTCAGGTATTTCTCCTCCACGTCGAAACGCGACTTCGTGGAGAGGGTTATTGTGCTGGGCGACTGCGTGAACAGCCTTTTTTCGAAGGATCTATTCCGGGAGCGGCTCGGACTCCCGGTCCTTGGCTGGACGGAAGAAGGGGAAGAGAGTGATCAAGATCCCGCGCCGGAAAGGTTTCTCATCGAACCCCAGGATGTCTCTCTCGTCGCTCTGGCCCTGGAGGAATTGGACGGAAAGGTTTCCAATGTCGATTTCCTTCCCTTCGAAATCACCGAGAAGAGGGAAAAAGGGAGGGCGAACCGGATGCGGTTCGCCTGTCTCGGAGCGGCGCTGGTTCTCATGTGGGCTTTCCATGTCAAAAGCGGGCAGAGGGAGGTCCTGCTCGGAAATATCTGCGGCATGTTCAAAAGCCGCTGCGAAATGATGGAGCTCACCAGCGAGAGCGTGGCGAAGCTTCTCAAAGAATCGAAAAAGCTCAAGAACCGCGAAAAGGTCCTGCTCCAGGCTTCGTGCCCCCTGCTGCCCACACGCGTCCTGGCCGAAATCACCCGAGCCACCGGCCCCGGAATCAGTCTCGGCAAGATGTCGATGAACTTCACATTCGGCAAGAGTGTCGTCAAATCGGGGAAGAAGAAAAAAACCGTCGTCGATTACTCAAAGCCCATTCTCATGATGACGATCGAGGGCGTGGCCGCATCGCCCGAGGAGGTTTCGCTTTTCGTGGGACGGCTCAAAGACTCGGGCGCTTTTTCGTCGATCCACGACGATGGATTTTCGAACGTCCGCGGTGAGAATATGATGCAGAAACAGTTCACCGTCAGGCTGGAGATCGGAAAGGACGACCAATGATCATGCGCAAGGAAACGATGATCATGATCGGCGGCGCTCTGGTGCTTCTCGGCCTGTTCTTCAACATTGTCTACAAGCCCGCGGTCAATAAGATCGATGAATTGAAGTCCGATGTTCAGAAGTTCCAAACCATGGGCTTTCAGGACAGCGCCATGACGGATACCTTCCTTCAGAAGAAGAAGGAACAGGAGCATTTCATCGCTCATATTGCGGAAATGGAAAAGAGCTTTCTCGATTCCGGCAAGAAGGACGCGTTCATGGCCGATCTGCGAAAGATCATTGCAGAGGCCGAGGTCTTCGATGATGAGGTGGCGCCGACGAAGTCCAGGAAATCGATGGGCGACCTCGAAACCATCGGTTTCTCGATGCGCATGAAGGGAATGTTCGCGGACATCTACTCGTTTCTGCGCTCTATCGAGGAGATGAAAGAAAAGGTGTGGCTCGACAAGATCATTCTCACAAGAGGACGGAGTAAGGACGGGTTGCTGTCGCTCGACCTGACGCTCTCCGTGCCGGTGTTGACTCAATGAGGGGGTGGTTTGCTTGAAAGACCAGGTCGACAAGCTCGTTAAAGTCATAAAGCGGGAACGCAAGAAAGTCGTTTTCCTGACGGTCCTTCTCGTTTTCTTTTTCTACCTGGTGATCCCGCTCATGTCCGGCTCGGATCAAGAAGAGACACAAACCGCCGGAACCCGGTCCGAAAAGAAGAAAAAAAAGAAGAGCGATACGAAGCAGTCGACCGATTCGGAAGATGTCTCCAAGGAGGCCGGGGAATCGCAATATCCGGTTTTTCTCATAGAGCCCGTCAAGGCCGATCTTTTGGCGGGGAATCCCTTTCTGCCCTTGGGCATGAACAGCGGCGCCATGGGTCAATCGGGAAGAAAGGGCCGGATGCGCATGGGCTCTTCCTATCCCGGGAGCGAGATGGAAGAGATCAAGAAAATGAATGTGGCAAGCACCCTGCTCGGCGAAATATCGACCTGCGTGGTAGATGGGGAGGTTCTTCGCGTGGGATCGGAATACAAAGGGTTTGTAGTCAAAGAGATAGGAAGCCAATACGTTGTCTTCACCAGCTCGTTCGGTGAATATCGTGCAACGATCCAAAGTCCGGTCAAGAAAATCGTGCGGATTGTCGATAAATGATTGACTCCAAAAAGGATGCACGTTTTTTGTGTGGGGAGATATGGGAAAAAAGGGGAAGCAAACAAGCTGGTTCGTCTTGGGATTGGTTGTCCTCACTTTTTTGACGGCCCAGGCTCAGGAAGACCAACCTGTCAAGACGCCCTCCGCTGAAAGTGTCGCCATCAACGGCGACACCGGCCTGATCGTCCTCAATGCTCAAAAGATCGACATCCGCACGCTTCTCGATCAGATCGCCCAATCGGCAAAAGTCAATATCGTAGCCAGCGGCGATGTGGACGGAGAGATCTCGGTCAACCTCTACCGCGTGAGTCTCGAAGAAGCCCTCGATTCCATCCTGATTCCCAACGGATTTGCCTGGGAACGGAGGGGGAATTTCGTTTACGTCATGCTGGCCGAAGCGATCGAGAACTTTCGCAAGCCCCGGGAACTGGAAGTCGTTCTCTACCGGCTCAGCTACTTCGGCATCGAAGAAGCCAAGCAGCTTCTTGCCCTTTATCTTTCCCCGAAGGGCGAGATCAGGGGAGGGAAAGCGGCCGAGGGGGGAAATGCCGGAGCGGCAGCGGGCGGCGGCGGCGGTGAGGAAGAGGAGGCCGAGACGATTTCCAACGTCATCGCCGTCAAGGATTATCCCGAGGTCCACGAGAAAATCCGCGCCGCCCTTCAAGAGCTCGATATCCAGCCCAAGCAGGCTCTCGTGGAAGCCACGATCCTCGAAGTGACCCTCGACGATTCCCACAAGCTCGGCGTCGACTTCAAGGCGCTGGGCGGCATCGATTTCGACCTTCTCGGCGCAGAGAGCGACCTCTTTTCGGTGACGGGTGCGAAAGCGGACGGCGCCATGATCAAGGACGGGTTCAACGCCTTCGGCACCAAGGGATTTACGGGGGGGAATGCGGAGGGCTTCAACATCGGCATTCTCAAAGACGATCTCTCGGTGTTCATCGAAGCCCTGGAAACCATGACCGACACGAACGTCCTGGCCAACCCCAAGGTCCTGGCCGTGAACCGCAAGGAAGCCCAGATCATCATCGGGGGCCGTCTCGGCTATTACGGCGCTGAAACACTGAGTGAAGGAGGCATCTCCCAGAAACAGGTTAAGTTTCTCGACATCGGGACACAGCTCAAGTTCACGCCTTTCATCGGCGAGGACGGCTACATCAGGATGGAGATACACCCGGAGAGATCAGATGGTGTCGTCGATTCCACGACCCTGCTCCCCTCGGAAACCACGTCCGAAGTAAAGACCAACATTCTTGTCAAGGACGGGAACACCGTCGTGATCGGCGGCCTCATCGAACAGAGGGACACGCGCACCGTGTCGCAGGTTCCTTTTCTGGGTTCTCTTCCCCTGGTCGGGTGGCTCTTCAGGAAGGAAGAGACGGGAACGCGCCGCGTCGAGATCGTCATCCTCATCACGCCGCGGATCACCGATCCCTCCCGGTCCGATGACAAAGGCCAGGAGATCAAAAACGATTTTATGGACAAGAAAAACACTTTCCGCCACAGCTTCCATGCATGGACGCGCACCGCTGCGGCAGAGAGACATCTCGAACTGAGCCGCAACGCCCTGGCGGGGGGAAGAACGAGCTGGGCCGCTTTCCACATCTGGCGGGCCGGAAACCTCGATCCTCAGAACCCGGACCTCGGCAACCTGAAGCGCGTGCTGCGGGACGCGCAGAAGGGTATTTTTTCGGGAAGCGGCTCCGGCGATGAGGACCGAGTCCAATCCCTCAAGGAATATATCAGGAGCCAGGTCAAGTGAAAGCCATGGAAAGAACGAGCACAGCGGTCTCTCTCCTGTCGGCCCTCTTTCTGACAGCCGTCCTTTCGGCGGCGGGGTGTGTTTCCACGGGCGAAGAAAGAGCGGATTCGATCGCGGCCGACGCCTGTTTCGACGAATCCCTCGCCCGGTTCAATTACAACATGGCGGTTCGGTTCTGGAACCAGGGGAATAACGATCTCGCCGTTCGATACCTCCGCAAGTCGATCGATCAGGATTCGGGTTGCGTCAAGGCCTGGGCGGGCCTGATCGACATCGTGCTCGCCAACGGCAGTCCGGAAAGGGCTCTGAGCATCATCCGCTCCTGTCCCGAAAAGGTGAAGAAGGATCCCGAAGTGATGGAACGCCGCATAGCCGCCCTGGGATCGACGGGGGATTACGAAAGCGCCGCGAAGGTGATCCGTGAAGCGGGGCCCGGCAGCGTTGCACAGGCGAGGCTCATGAGAATCCTTGCAGACGCATGTCTCCTCGAGGGCGATATCGCCGGGGCTCTCGATTTCTTCCTGCAGGCGGGCAGGCTCGATCCCACAGATGCCGTTGTTCTCGAGGCAACGGCCCGGCTCAGCAGGCTGGCCGGCAACCCGGAAGACGAATGCAATGCCTGGCTGAAGCTCGTTGTTCTCTGTCCCGAAAACGCCGAATTCCCCGTCGAGGCGGCCCGGGCTTGCGACAGGACGGAAGAGAGGCGGAACGGGATCGCCTGGCTGGAGAGCTTTCTGCCCAGAGCCGGTCCGGCCGGCGCCGGGATCAAGAAGGCTTTGGCTTTTCTCCATTTTCAAGAGGGAGAGTGGGAGAGAAGCATCGACATGTACCGGCACGTCCGGGATGAAGGAGGGGCCGATCTTGATCGCGAAGAGAGGCTGCGGATATCGGAAGCGCTTCTCCGCACGGGACAGGACGAAGCGGCCGCCGCCGAGCTCGAGAAGCTGCTCGAAGAGAATCCGGACGACGATGTCGTGCGGGCTGCGACGGTTTTTGCCTGCTGGCGTTCGGGCCGCGTCGTCCGGGCCGATGAGTTTATCAACGAATCCCCTGTGGAGGGAGAGCTCCTGAGCGCCGTGGTGAAGCAGATGATCAATGGAGAAAGGGTTGAATAGCAAGCAGGGAATGATGCCTGTGTGGGTGTATGCACTGGGGCTTGCCCTGGTGCTGGCGGGAGTCGTCTGTTCCTTCATCATCGCCGAAGGAGGGGGCGCCGCCGCCTACCTGGCCGGAGCGGGGGCGCTCGTTCTCGTTGCCGCAGTCCCGTTCTTTTACATCGACGTGCTGAAACCGATCAGGAAGCTGCGCTGCGAAGCCGGACAGTTTGCGAGCGCCTGTCTCGACGGCGGCATCTGGAAGGGGAAGCAGATCGACCACGTGACCAAGGGCCTGGAAGATATCCGAAACGAACTGTCGGAAAGCCGTTTCCGGATCAGGGAGCTCGAGACGACGACCAATGTTTTCATGGCCGAAAAGCAGCAGACCGAGGCTGTGCTCAAGTCCCTCTCCGTCCCCGTTCTCGTCACCGACAGATTCGACGACCTGATCATGGCCAACGATGTCGCCGGAGGCCTTTTCGGTTTCGACATCGAATCGAGCCGGGGCAAGCCGATCTCCGAGTCGCTTCAATTCACCGAGCTTGTGAAGCTCATCGGCGAAACATCGGAGAGAAAGGTCAAGGTGCCCAAGCGCGTCGTGGAGTTGAGTTACACCGGGGACGACGGCGTACCGATCGAGGTCCGGGTCAGCCTCTCCAGCATCATCGATCCGGCCGGGGAGATACTCGGCGTGGTGACGGTTGTTCAGGACGTCACCAGGGACAGGGAGGTGGACAGGATGAAGTCGGAGTTCGTGGCCAATGTTTCGCACGAACTGAAGACGCCCCTCACGTCGATCCAGGCCTATGTGGAAATGCTCGTGGACGGGGACGCCGCCGACGAGGAGACGCGCCACAGCTTTTACTCGATCATCGAGACGGAGAGCAGCAGGATGCGGTCGATGATCGAAAACCTGCTCAATCTCTCCCGGCTGGAAGCCGGCGTGATCCAGCTCAACATGGAGAAGGTCAGCCTGCACAAGGTTATCGAGTCCGTGCTCGAGGTCATGGAGCCGCACGCGGAGAAGAAAGAGATCAAGCTGGAAAAGGACATCTCTCCCTACCTCGTTCCCGTGATGGGAGACGCGGGATACCTGAAGCGCGTCTTCATCAACCTCGTGTCGAACGCCGTGAAGTACACGCCCGAGAAGGGAAACGTCAAGGTCGTGGCGCGGCGCGACGGGGAAACGGCCCGCGTCGACATCGTCGATACGGGCTACGGAATCTCCGAGGAGGACCGGGAGAAGGTGTTCGAAAAATTCTACCGGGTGAAGGGATCGTCGGACAAGGCAAAGGGGACCGGCCTGGGTCTGGCCATGGTCAAGAAGATCGTGGAAATGCATCACGGATCGATCGATGTGGAGTCGGAAGAAGAAAAGGGAAGCAAGTTCCAGGTTGCCCTGCCCGGGGTGAGTTAGTGGGAGGCCGATATGGGTAAGCCGACAGTTCTGATCGTTGACGACGAGTTTCCGATCCGGAACGCCTTGTCGTTGAAGTTCAAGAATGCGGAGTTTCACGTTATCGCCGCCGGTGACGGCCGCGAAGCCCTCGACTTGATCAGGGAGGAAAAACCCGACATCGTGATCACCGATTTCCAGATGCCGGTCATGAACGGCATGGAACTGGTCCGGGCGCTCAGGGCGGACGAGAGCATGCGGTCCGTTCCCATCATCATGCTCACGGCGAGAGGGCAGCAGCTCGAGGAGGAGAACTTCATGGAGGACACGGGGATCGAGGCCTACATGAACAAGCCCTTCAGCCCGAGGGAAGTAGTCAGCAAGGCTTCGAGTCTTATTGGAGCGGCGCGATGACGGCACAAGGAAGCTCCACCAACATCGAGAGCGTTGTCGATGCCGAGGTCGTCGAGATCGACGAGGAGCTCTGCAGCCGGAGCATTCAGTACTTCAAAGAGGGCATGGAAGATCTCTTCGAGGAGGGGAAGCGTCTTTTTGTTTTGGATTTCAGCAAGGTCAAGATCGTCGATTCGAAGGGTCTCGAGACTCTTCTCTGGGCGATCGAAGAGGTTCAGGAGAGAGGCGGCCTGATCAAGATCGCCTGTCTCGGAGTGACGGTCAAAAAGGTCTTCGAGATCACCCAGTTCGACAGGATTTTCGAAATCCATATCGACGTCATCTCTGCAATGAAGGCTCTGGGATAGGGGACGGAAGCGTGCCGGTAGCCGCTGCAAAAGGTGTGAGGATAGGCGAGCTCCTGATCGGGAGGGGGCTCATCACACCGGAGCAGCTCGAAGAAGCTCTGAAGGAACAGAGCCGGAATTCTTTCGAAAAGCTCGGCGAGACCCTTCTGCGCCTCGAGATCATCAAGGAGGAAGATCTCCTCTCCGCGATCGGCGAGCAGTTCGGCGTTCCCTACCTCAAGATCGATAAGGGACTCTACGACCCGGACATTTCCGACATCCTTCCGAAGGACTTCGTCGAAAAATATTACGTTCTCCCCCTCTTCAAGGTGAGGGACACGCTGACCGTCGCCGTGATGGACCCGCTCAATGTTTTTGTCATGGATTCCCTGAAGAGGCTGTCGGGCCTGGAAATCAACGTGGTCATCGCTTCCGCCGAGGACATCTCCCGGACGATCCGCCAGGTGGGGAACAGCAAGAAAGCCTTCCTCGTCGATGAGATCATCGAGAACATCCAGGAAGACGACATCAAGGTCGTGGAGCGCGAGGTCGACGACATCGACCAGATCGAGGAGGTCGCCGGGCTCTCCCCCGTGGTGCGTCTCGTGAATTTCA
This sequence comes from uncultured Phycisphaerales bacterium, assembly GCA_964633825.1. Classification (GTDB taxonomy): domain Bacteria; phylum Planctomycetota; class B15-G4; order B15-G4; family CAYZWU01; genus CAZWHE01. The sequence goes on from CAZWHE010000013.1 coordinate 32,104, forward strand.
TCATCTACAAGGGAATCAACGAGAGCGCCTCGGATGTCCACATCGAGCCCGACGAGGGGGTTCTGCGCGTCCGTTACCGCGTGGACGGCATGCTCCGGGAGGGGCTGCGTCCTCCCTTCCAGATGCAGGCCGCCGTCGTTTCCAGGATCAAGATCATGGCCGATCTCGACATCTCGAAGCGCCGTATTCCCCAGGACGGCCGGATGCAGGTCATGATGGACAACAGGCTCGTCGATCTCCGTGTCTCCGTCATCCCCACCTACCACGGGGAGAAGGTCGTAATCCGTGTCCTCGACAAGGAGTCGATGCTGAAGGACCTGGACAAGCTCGGTTACAGCATCGAAATGCTCGAAGACTTCGAGGTACAGGTGAGGAAACCGAGCGGAATCATCCTGGTCACGGGCCCCACGGGAAGCGGAAAGACGACGACCCTCTATTCGGCCCTCTTGAAGGTCAACTCGGTGGAGAAGAACATCTGCACCGTCGAAAACCCGATCGAGTACAACCTGAAATACGTGAATCAGGTCCAGGTCAATGAAAAAGCCGGACTGACCTTTTCCGGTACGCTCCGATCGCTGCTCAGGCAGGATCCCGACATCATCATGGTGGGCGAGATCCGCGACAAGGAGACGGCCCAGGTTGCGGTCCAGGCATCGCTCACGGGGCACCTTGTTCTCACGACGCTGCACACGAACGACGCCCTGAGCACCGTGACGCGCTTGACCAACATGGGTGTGGAATCCTACCTGCTCTCGTCGTCTCTCTCGGCTGTCGTGGCACAGCGCCTGGTCAGGACGATCTGCTCCTCGTGCAGGGAAGAGGTCCCGGCGACAAAAGCGCAGTCCGAGCTCGGCAAGCGATACGGTCTCGATATCGATACCGTCTATGTGGGAAAAGGGTGCGCACGCTGCGGCAAATCGGGTTACTCGGGACGTGTCGGTGTTTACGAAATGGTCGTCATCGATGACGACATGAGGGATCTCATTGTGAGCAATCCCTCGATCACGGAGCTCAGGGAATACGCCCGGGGGAAGGGAATCAAGAACCTCCGGTACGATTCCCTCAGAAAGGTGAGGGACGGACTGACGACGATGGAAGAAGTGATGCGGATCAGCGAGGACACCTTCTGATGGCCGAAGTGGAACAGCATCAACAGAGCGAAGGCAAAATGGACATGGGCGTCCTGACGGCCACAACATTCGACGACGGCGGTTCGGAATCGCGGGACGGTCCCAATAAAAAAAAGAAGAAGTCCTCTTCGTTTCTGAAGGGGAAGGTGCGCGACAAGGACGTCCTCTATCTCATAGATCAGCTCGCCATCATGTTCGAAACGGGCCTCAACCTTGTGGTTGCCCTCGACTGCATGTCTCTCCAGGCCAAGAATCCGCAGCTGAAAGAGCTTGTCGGGGAGCTCAAGGAGTCGATCCGGGAGGGATCCCCCCTCTGGACGGCCATGGATCAGCATCCCAAGATTTTCAGCCCCGTCTGCGTCAACATGGTCCGTGCCGGTGAAATCTCGGGCAGCATGGACGACATGCTCCGGCAGCTTTCCAACTACCTGGAAAGGGAGATGGACACGCGCAGCCGCATCAAGTCCGCTCTCAGCTATCCCATCATAATGCTTTTCATGGCTTTCTGCGCGACGGCTTTTCTGATCCTTTACGTCTTTCCCAAGTTCACGCACTTCTTCACGGGTCAGGAGGAATTGCTGCCTATTCCCACGAGGATGTTTCTCTGGATCGGGACGACGTGCCGCGAGTACTGGCACGTGGTCATCGGCGGGATCGCCGTCCTTGTCTTCGCGATCGTGATGATCCTGCGACAGGAGAAAGTGAAGAACGCGATGGATGAGGTGTGGCTGAAAATCCCGCTTCTCAGAACCCTGCTGGCCAAGGCCTCCCTTTCCCGTTCCTTCCACACTCTTGCCGTGCTCATGCACGGCGGTATACCCATTCTCGAGGCCCTGCGCGTCGCCCGTGACGTTTCGGGTAACGCTGTTTTCAGGAAGAGCTGGGAGAAAGTGGCCGACGAACTGGCGAACGGGCGCGAGTTCGTCAGCCCGCTCAGAGCGAATCCGCACATTCCGGCTTCCGAAGTCGAGATGCTGAGCCTGGGGGAGCGGTCGGGACACCTGACCTCCATCCTCAAAAAGCTGAGCCGGTACTACGAGAAAGAGATCAAGGCCTCGATCAAGAGCCTGATCAAGTTCGTCGAGCCCGTTCTCATCGTCTTCATGGGCGCCGTGATCGGGATCATCGTGATGTCGTTGATTCTGCCCATATTCGCCATATCGCGGGCCCAGGGGTAGAGAGCCCCCGCTTCCCGGAGAGCAGGGCTTTGAGGGCGGATGAAGGAAGTCTTCCTGGGCCACAAGGGGGCGACGGACACTCTTTGTTTACCCCCCCTGAACGCTCCCAAGGCGTCGCGAAGGGGGGGTGCACAAAGGGTGCCCTGCCCGTGGCCCGGGAAGGCTTATTTCGTCACCCTCAAAGCCCTGCTCTCCGGGAAGAAGGGGACACGTCGTACGCCCCGGCCCGCGGGGGGTGGGGACACAATACGTAATGATCCGGAGGGGGGAAGTTCAAGGGAAGGGGGTTCCGGTGAGAGTCAATCTATTACCGGGAGTCCGGCAGGGAAGCGGCGGGGCGGAAGCCGAAGACGTCGAACCCGTAGCTGAAGCCGTCGTCCCAACCGGCGCGCCACGCCGACCGGCAGCGGCGGGGATGGTTGCCCCAGCCGCCGCTGCGAATGACACGGATCGACGAGCCCTCCGTTTCGAATGCCGTGCCGTCGCGCGGGGTCTTGTCGTAGTTGTCTACATATTTATCCCGGCAAAACTCCCAGACGTTGCCGTGCATGTCGAAGAGTCCGAAGGCGTTCGGTTTCTTTTGTGCCGCAGGGTGCGTCTTTTCGTTGGAGTTGTCTTTGTACCAGGCGTACGACCCGAGATCGGAATCTGAATCGCCGAAGCAGAAACGCCCTGTCGTGCCCGCACGGCATGCGTATTCCCACTCGGCCTCGGAGGGAAGACGGAGCCCGGCCTCGCTGCACCAGGCCGCGCAAGCGTTGAAGCTCACTTCTTCAATAGGAAGATCCGCGCCGTTCCAGTGGCGTGAATCAGTCCCGCCGATCTTGTCCCACGCCGCCTGGGTGCACTCCGTCCGGCAAGAGAGGTACCGAGCCCCCTTGTGGCCCAGGAGAGCCTTTCTCATCCACCCCTCCGGTCACTGCCCGATTTCCTTCAGTAGAGGGGCGGCGCTGCTCCCCTTCGTAAAGAAAGTGCCGGCGTCTTTCAATGAGATCTCATCTCTCACGAGAGCCTGGAAGAGCTTGAAGCCGCAGAGCCGGCCGCTCTCTTCCTCATCATTGTTTCCGAGGACGTCCGGCGGCGACCGAGTACGGATTGCGGGGTGATGCGCATGCAGCGAAGGCGCTTTCAGCGGAGCGTGCATCGAGCAGGGGTCGAGGAGAGCCGATCCCAGTGTTCCCAGGGCCGAGTCGACGAAAGGGGGAGCGGGAGAAGCGTTCCGGCTCTTCGCGGCGATATGAAGCGCCGAGGTCCTGCCCAGGGCGGTCGGCGTGATCTCTTTCAGGTAAGCGAGAAAATACTCGGGAATGTAGAAACAGCCCGGCCGGGATGCGCGGACGAGGAGGGACGTGTAGCTTTCGGGATCCATCCGGTCTTTGCGGAACTTTTCGAAGAAGTCGAGGTCCGATCCTGTGAAGATGTGAAACTCGTCGAGCCCGTTCTTTTCGAGGAGAAGGAGGGAAGCCATCCTTTCAGCCGCCATGTAGAAAAGACCGGGCTCGTCGAAGCCGGAGACATCGACGAGCTCTGTTTCGACCTGCCCCGTGTCCGGGAAAACCAGACTCGTCTTGGCGCTGTGAAACCAGTAGAGATCGCGCGACTGCAGGGAAAGGGGCGACGTGTCCTGGATCAGGAAGTGGCCGGGCCGCCCCTTGAGAACGAGAGGGGAGCCGTCGTGCCCCTTTCCGAGGAGATCGAAATAGACGGAAGCGATGTTCCTGTGGACGCTCGTGACGCGCGCCGGGACGGCGCGGCTTCTGAGCGACCGTTTCAGGGCGAGGGGAAGATGGGAGGGCGCCAGGTGCTTTTCGCCGACCAGGACGAGGGCCGTTGCGTCCTCCTCTTTTTTGAGCCGGCCGGCGATGACCGAAGCGGCGAAGCTGTCCCTGGCCGCCAGGCCGATGCCGTGGGCCCGGGTGTTGATCCCGAAAACAGGGGCCCCGATCCGGCGGGCTTCGTCGATGACGGGCCGGTAGATGGCCCAGTCGAAACCAAAGGCGTCGCCGTACCCGACCCGGCTGAGGAAAGTTTCTTCCGAGATGAGGCCCTTTGTGTAGGCCTCGATCTCGCTTGCGAATCCGTCGGGCAGGGCTTCGAGAAAGACGAGAACAGGGTGATCCCTGCGGGACAGCGCTTCGAGAAGCCAGAGGATCGTGTTCGCCGAGCCGGGATGTGTGTGATAGTCGCCCACGAGAAGGACTTTCGCTTTTCGAGCGGAAGCCTCGAGCTTCTCCGGCGTCGACGGGGTCCAGTGATGGTGCATGCTCTTGTCGTAGGCTTCGAGGTATGACCGGAATTCGGGGCTCTCTTCCTGTCCGGATGGAAAAGTTTCCTCCTCGAACGCGTCGAGTATTGCGAGCTGAAACTCGATCCACTTCTCCCTGAACGACATTTTCTTCCCCTAGTCGTACCCATTGAATCATCGGCAAACTGGGAGAAGAACATGAGCCGAATACGGGGGATTTGTTGCTTGTAACTAATTTAAACTAAAAGAGTTAAAGAACACCCGCCCCGCCTGCTACCCGGCGATTTCTTGCGCGGACCGGCGGCCCCGTCATGTGGGAAGACCGGTTTTTGCTTGCCAAGGGGGATGGGGACCGTTTAATTCTCCTGTCTTCGAGGAAAAAAACTTTCGATCGGGCTGGATAATAAATAGGTGTTGATATGCCTGATTCCGTCAAGGGCGATCCCTATCAGGGATGCCCCGAGTTCGAACGGCCCATTATAGAGCTCGATGCCAAGGTGACCGATCTGGAGCGTCTGGGTGAAACGACTCAGACCGATTTCAGCGAGGAGATCAAGTCTCTCAACGACCTGAGGGACAAACTGGTTCGCAAGATCTACAGCACCCTCTCTCCCTGGGACCGGGTCAAGCTGGCCCGGCATCCTCTCAGGCCTCTCACGACCCATTACATCGAAATGATCTTCAACGACTTTTTCGAGCTGCACGGCGACAGGTCCTTTGCCGACGACCGGGCGATCGTCACGGGGCTGGCCATGCTCGGCAACGAAAAGGTCATGCTCATCGGGCACAGGAAAGGAAAGACGACCGAGGCCAGGATAGCCTGCAACTGGGGATGCGCCCATCCCGAGGGATACCGCAAGGCGCTGTTGAAAATGAAGCTGGCCGAGAAGTTCGGCATCCCCATCGTGACCCTGATCAACACGCCCGGCGCCTATCCCGGCATCGGCGCCGAGGAGCGGGGCCAGGCGGGCGCCATCGCCAAGAACATTCTCGAGATGTCGCGCCTTCGCGTTCCCGTTATCAGCGTCGTCATCGGTGAAGGGGGATCGGGCGGGGCCCTCGGCATCGGGGTCTGCGATCATCTCTTCATTCTCGAGTATTCCTACTACTCGGTGATTTCTCCCGAAGGATGCGCGGCCATTCTCTGGAAGGACGGGGCCATGGCGCCCCAGGCAGCGTCGGCTCTCAAACTGACAGCCGACTATTTGAAGGATCTCGATCTCGTCGACGAGATCATCCCCGAGCCTCTCGGCGGAGCGCACCGGGATCCCAACGGCATGGCTTTCGTTCTCAGGGACAGGGTCCTGCGCGAGATCAGAACTCTCAAGAAACTCTCCACTGATGAGCTTCTCGAGCGAAGATATAAAAAATATCGTTCTATCGGCAATCCTCCCGGCGGTACTAAATCAACATAACTCGATATTAACAGGGCTCATAGACGCGAAGGCTTCCGAGCTTGGGCCTCGGGGATTCCCGGACGGAGAAACCCCGTCCAAAGAGCTCAAACACTTCTCTTCGAGACGGCGTAGAATCAATTGAAGCGGCGCCGAAGCTGATGCGGGATTTCCGGCTACAGCGGCAACGGCGGTATGGCGAACGGTTTTCACTGGATTCGGTCTGTGTATCGACTGGGTTCGGATTGCCTTTTCGCTGGAATCGGTTCGCGATGAGGGTAAAACTTGGAATTCAGAGCTTTATGCCGGGACCACAAAACCCATCGGTAGCCGCTATGACCGAATTCGAAAACGACGCCGAGATCATCCGATATTGCCAGCAGGGCGATCAGGATGCCTACGCCGCCTTGGTCGAGAAATACAAGGAGAGAGCGTATTGGGTGGCTTACAACATGGTTGGGAACCAGGAAGAAGCGATGGATGTGGCCCAGGATGCGTTTCTGCGCGTCTTTCGCGCCATCGACCGGTTCAATTTCAACCTGAGCTTTTACACCTGGCTCTACCGCATCGTGACGAACCTGGCCATCGACCACCTGCGAAGGCTCGGCAAGAGAAAAACGGTCAGGCTCGAGGACGTGGGGGAGAGCGCGGAAAAATCACCGAAAGACGAGGCCCCCTCGGCCCGGATCGAGGAGAGCGAGCTCAAAAAAGAGGTGCGCGTCGTTCTCGATCAGCTCCCCCCGAACTACAAGACCGTTCTCGTCCTGAGAGATCTCGAGGGGCTCTCGTGCAAGGAGATTTCTTCCGTGACCGGAGCCAGCTATCCCACGGTCCGCTGGAGGCTTCACACGGCCCGGAAGATTTTCAAGGAAAAGTGGGAAAGACACAACAAGCGTATCCCAGGGAGTCAAGCCCATGAAATGCGGTAATGTCCTCAAGCTGATCCCCCTTCTCGTGGAAGGGGAGCTCGGTCCGGAAAGATCGGGCATGGTCATGGACCACATCGATGTTTGCGACGGCTGCCGCCGGGAATACCAGGGGTTTCTCGACTCCATGGAGTTCCTTGGCGTGCTCAGGGAGAAGCCCGATCTCTCGCCCGTGCTCGAGGGTTTCGAAAAGGACGTGATCGCCCGGTTCAGGGAATCGCCGTCCGGCCCGGCCGCCAAGATCACGACGCTTCCCCTGCCCGGCTTCGTCCGCGTGACCGCCGCAGCAGCGGTGCTCGTCCTCCTCCTCACAGCGGGTTTCATGGCCGGATTTGCGCTGAAGACTTCTCCCGAACAGCCGGGCGGGACCACGGGAAGCATTCCCTACACCATTGCCGACAAGGGGCTCAATTACTATCCGCCCGGATACTATCCGCCCGGGCCCGGAATGGAGAGAGACGGAACCGATAGGAGATTGCCCAACACCGAGCTCATCATGCTGAAGCCGCACGAGCTTCCTCCCGTTCAGCCGGCTTCCTACAGAAGGGACCTGTAAGTTGACTGCCTGGAAAACCGCTGCTGCCGGGGCTGCCCTTGTTGCGGCGTTCATTCTGTTGAGCGGTCCCGTTGCTCAGGCCATTCAGGCGCAGAGCTTCGGCGAATTCGAAGAGGAGCTCGTTTCTCTGGCCCGTGCGTCGTCCCCATTCTGCGTGCGCATCGAGGTGGTCCGCCGGGAATCGTGCGAGATCGAGCTCCTCTCGAAAGACGGCGTCAAGCGCCTGACCCTGTGCGAAAAACAGACCGTGCTCTCGGGCATTCTGCTCGATGCCGAGGGGCACGTGGCCACTCTCGGGGAGGCACTGAAGGGTGCCCGCCGCGTTTCGGCCAGCCTCTGCGACGAGGAAGGCGAGCATCTCTATAAAGCGCGCGTCATCGGGATCGATCCAACATCCGACATGGGCGTGATCAAGCTCGAGTCGGACAAGCTTTTCAACGCGCCCGTGCTCGGCGATCCGGGCCGGCTCGCTGCCGGGTCCTTTGTCATCGGCCTTGGTTTTCCTTATGAGCTGAGGCCGAACCCGTCCCTCTCTCTCGGTATCGTGAGCGCTCTTCAGAGGGATTTCACGTCGGGCAGCAGGAGGTACCGCAACCTGATCGAAACCTCTTTTCAGCTCAAGCCGGGTGAGTCGGGCGGACCCCTCTTCAATTCCGCGGGGGAAGTGGTCGGTCTCCTGCTCACATCCTATCCCGGTTTCGAACAGCACCGGAGCGATCCCCGAGGGGCGTACCGCTCCATTCCTCTCGGCGTGACCCTGGCCGTACCCATCAACGTGGTCAGGGACGAGGTGGAGTCGATACTCGAAAGAAAAGGAGTCGCCAAAGCGGGACCCAAGGGCTCGCCCACGCCCTGGCTCGGCCTCGTTGCCGAGGAGATCAGCGACCCCGTTCTTCGCGACCAGCTGAAGGTCGGGAAGGCGGGCGTGATGGTCCGTTTCGTTTACCCGGGCCAGCCGGCGTCGCGGGCCGGTCTCAGGAAGTACGATATCCTTCTCAAATGGGACAAAACAGCGATTCACGGAATCGATCAGCTGAAAAAGCTCGTGTCCGAGACCGGGATCGGTGGAACCATCGATGTGATCCTGATCAGGAACGGCGCGGAAGTGAAGAAAAAGATCGTTGTGGGACAGAACTGAGTTCCCCATGTTCGACGGAGGTTTGTGATGAGATCGTTCATAGTGATTCTGGCGATGGTGACGGCCCTCGGTGCGGTCGGCGCCGCTGTCGCGCAGGACAAAACCGAGTCCATTGGCGATAAAAATGCGGAGCTCGATAAGAAGATCGAAAAGCTCGTGGCCGGGCTGGGCGACGAGAAGTTCCGTGTTCGTGAAAAATCGTACAGAGAGCTCAAGGAGATCGGTGAGCCGGCCAGGCCTTTTCTCGAGAAAGCGATCGAGAGCAAGGACCCCGAGATCAAATGGCGCGCCTCCCGTCTTCTCTGTCTTCTCGATGATGCCAAGAAGTGCTGCGGGGAATGCGACGAAAACGATAATTCAAAGAGGGATCTCCGCTGGCCGTGGAGCAGGCGCATTCACCTGGACGGCCTCTCCCGGCACCTGAACACCCTCTTCGATGAGCTCTTCGAGCGGGACTTCAAGCCCTTTTCTTTCCGTTTTTCCAATGAAAACATTTTCCCCGACGTGGATGCCATCCTCGAAAATTTCAAGAGGAGGACGGGGAGTCTCAACATCGATCTCGACGGCTCCACGGCGAAGTATGAGTTCCAGCGGATCGAGAATGGTGAAAAAAGCTCGTTCGTTCTCGAGATAAGCGAGGACGGTTCCGTCAAGGCGAAGGTGAACCGGAAGAACGAAGAAGGCGAAACGACTGAAGAATATACCGCAAAGAGCCTCGAAGAGTTCAAGAAGAACTATCCCGACGTGGCGGAAGAGTTCCGGTTCGACGGGTTCCGGATCCAGATCGGGTTTCCCGAGATCGATGAAAAGAGCCTGTCCGGCCTGGGGCTCCGTCTCGACCGCGCGCCATTCGGTTTCGCCAAGAAGTTCCAGCCCAAGATACTCGGTGTCTACACCGAAGAGGTGACGCCGGCTCTCAGGGCCCATCTCGGTCTCGGCGAGGCCGAGGGTATTGTGGTGACCAAGACGGCACAGAAATCCTTCGCCGAGAAGATCGGTATCCAGCCCATGGACATCATCGTTGCCATCAATGGAAAGAAAACGGGCTCGTGCGAAGACATCCGCAAGGCCATGGCCGTTGTCGAAGAAGAAAACGTTGTGATTGTCGAAATCGTCCGCAAGGGAAAGCGGGCGAAGCTCGATGGCAAATACTGCTTACCGCGGTAGACACTCCCCGGGGAAAGCGGAACGGCGGGTTGATGAGCAGGGTCCGTCCGGGCCGGTCAAGGGGCTGCGGTCACCCTTTTCTTATACCCCCCCTGAACGCTCGCAAAGCCTCGCGAAGGGGGGGTGCGAAAAGGGCGCCCGGCCCGCGGCCCGGGCAGGATGACACGATCAACCCGCCGTCCCTCTTTCCAAGGGCAGAGTCTGCGCGGCATTGTGGGGGGGAAGAGTATCAGGGAGAAAATGGTTATTCGATTACAGGTATTTTACAACCGCCGCAGTATATCCCCACCGACCTTTTTCGATTGAACACCTCCAACATCTGTTATAATCCGGTATCGGCATTTTTGGTCAGGGAATGCCCATGAAGGCTATACCGACCGAACTTCGTCAAAGATAATGAATATGGTAGGTTGGTATACTACATATGTACTGAGAGAAGACCAATGAACAGCAAGTACAGACCAATACTGCGAGTTCCAGGAGACTCGGGACTTGGTAGGGGATGCGGACGAGCCCTTCTCATCGGCTTCCTGGCATGAAACCGTCTCGCTCGGAGTACACTTCAGTTTGGTTCTGGACAAGAGTGATCCATCACCGGTCGCAGAAGAGATCGATGCGATCGAGGGCTCAAGCGGGACTCTGCAGATCAATGAACTGCCCCGTAGCACACCCGTTTCGTGACGGTGGCTGCCCATACCCAATAAGGCGCCTGCAGTGGGTGGTCCGTTGCGCGGCCCACCGCTGAACCACAGCCCCATTATCTCCACGTAGGTTATTGGGAATTTCCTTGCGGTCTCTGTGAAACCGATATATAATCTTACTAGTATGATTATGCTGTTCTTGGAGAGATTGTCATGGATAAGCCGTCAACGACAAAAATGTCTTCGCGGGGACAAGTCGTTATTCCTGAAAAAGTTAGAAAACGTCTGGGACTCAAACCGGGCGTTCGGTTCGTCGTTGTTGGCGAAAATGATGTCATCATCCTTAAAGCACTTACGCCGCCGTCCATGGATGAATTTGACGCGCTTGTTGCCGAGGCTCGTAAACAAGCCCGTCGAACCGATTTGAAGCGTTCGGCCATTGCTGAAGCTGTGGACAAGGTGCGGAGGCGAGGATGAGGGTCATCCTTGATACCAATGTTTTAAGCGGTCGAAGACAGAATTCCACGGGTTGACCCGTGGATGAATGAGCCCT
>CAZWHE010000014.1:0-38622 GCA_964633825.1 uncultured Phycisphaerales bacterium
ATTGCGACCAGCTGGAGAATCCCCACACGGAAAAGCGGTTGGAGAAGGACGAATCCATTGCGCTTCTGTCGTCTCTCCTCGATATCGGGGAGAATGAGCTCCGGTTGAAGATCGATAGGGATAGGGGGGCCTATCTCCGTATCGCCGGAGGCCGAACCGATCGAAACCTGATCTGGGAGATCCATCACCTCAAGGAAAAGAGGTTTCTCCGGGGAATCCATTTGGAGAAGACATTCCGGAGATCTTACCCGCACGGCGATCTCCTGGGCCATGTACTCGGTTTCGTCAACCACAAGGGGCGCGGGGTCTCCGGAATCGAGGCCTTTGCCGATTCTTTTCTCCGGGGGGTCGACGGTTCACGGGTTTTTCGGAAGGACGGGATACAAAACGAAATCTATTCGTCGCTGGCCGCGACCACGGATGGTTATCCGGGCGGCTGCATCAGCTTGACTCTCGATGGGACGATACAATTTTTCGCCGAGTCGGAGTTGAGGGAGATGGAGAGGCGGTACAGTCCTAAATGGGCGGCCGCGGTGGTTCTCGATCCCCGCACCGGTCATATCCTTGCCGCGGCTTCTGTGCCTTCGCTCGATCCGGCCGATCCGGCAACGGGAAGAAACGGGCACTGGATCAACAACGTCTTTCAGACCGAGTATCTTCCCGGTTCCTCGTTCAAGCCCTTGTTCATGGCGCTGGCGCTGGACAACGGAACGGTGGATCTCGATAGGGCTCTGGACTGCCAGAACGGGAAATGGAAGGTCGGCGGACGCATCATCACAGATGTTCACGGCGGTTTCGGGCTCCTCACCCCGGCAGAGATCCTGGTGAAATCATCGAATATCGGCATGGCTCGGATCGCTCTCGGAATGGTCCCTGAAGAGACTCCCCGGGGCGGGCAGGCCTTTCGGCCCGTATACAACCATCTCCGTCTCATGGGATTGGGGCGGAAACCGGGCGTTCTTCTCGAGAGCGAGGAATCCCCGGGCCGCCTCTCGCCTCTCGAAAGATGGAGCCGTATCTACACACTCGTCTCGGTTTCCTTTGGCTATGAAATGACGGTGACGCCGATCCAGATGGCGGCGGCATTCATGACGATCGCGAACAGCGGGCTCTACCTCCCGCCCCGGCTCATCGAGTCGTACAGTTCGGGATGCGGAAAAGTCGTTCGCGCTCCGAGAGCGCCTGCGTGCCGTGTCTTTTCACGAGAGTCATCGATCGAGATTGCGCACATGCTTGTCAGGTCCGTCGAGGAAGGGACGGGGCGGCCGGCCCGCATCCCGGGCTGCGCCGTTGCGGGCAAGACAGGGACCGCGATGAAAGACCAGAACAGGGACGAAACCACTGCCAGCTTTGTCGCATTCGCTCCTGCCGACGATCCGGCCCTTCTCGTGCTCGTTGTCGTGGACGAGCCGCACGCTCCGTCGGTTTTCGGGAGCCGTGTCGCCGCACCCCACGTTCGTAATATTCTGGAAAAAGGTTTGGCCCATCTGGGCACAGGCGTGGCGGCAAAGTTGGTTTGCGCGGAAAAAGGGAGAACCGGAAATGACAGCCCTTGATGTCGCGGCTTTTGAATTTCCGGTGCTCGAAAGACTTCTCAGGAGCTCACAAGTCAAAATGAAGCTGAAAGACCTTGTTGCGGGATGCCGGGGTGTCGTTCTGAAAGGTCCCGGCGATGTGACCGTTGCCGGCATGTCCCATGATTCCCGGACCACAGAGGAGGGCGATCTCTTTTTTGCGGTTTTGGGAACCGTCGAGGACGGCAGGATCTACGCGGCTCAGGCGCTGGAAAAAGGCGCTGTGGCCGTGGTCTCCGAGAGCGAGCTCGATCTTCCGGAGGCGGTCCCGCTCGTTCTCGTAAAAGACGTGAGGAAGGCCAAGGGGAGGCTGGCTTCTTTTTTCTTCGGGCACCCGTCGGAGAACATCGGCTGTATCGGCATAACGGGCACGAACGGCAAGACGACAACGAGCTATATGCTCCGGTCCATTCTGGAACAGGACGGTCTTTCAACGGGTCTCATCGGAACGATCCAGCACCTGATCGGCAAAAAGCCGGTCCGGGCCTCGACGACAACGCCGGATCCGATCGAGATCCAGCGCTTCCTGGCGCAGATGGTGGACGAGAATCAGGACGCCGCCGTTCTCGAGGTCTCTTCTCATGCCCTCGACCAGGCGCGTGTCGAGGCCGTGGGTTTTCGTGTCGGTGTTTTCACGAACCTGAGCCAGGAACACCTCGACTACCATGGATCGATGGAAGAGTACAGGAACGCCAAATCCCGGCTTTTCAGCTCGCTCGATTCCACAGCCCGGGCTGTTGTGAACATCGATGATCCCACGGGGACATTCATCTCGTCCCGCTGCGGCTGTCCCGTCTTGACTTACGGTTTTTCCCCGGAGGCCGATTTTCGGGGAAAGCTCCAGAGGCTGGATATCGACGGGTTTTCCATGGTCCTCGAAACGCCAGAAAAGGAGATCGAGATCACGTCGCGCCTCATCGGCAAGCACAATGTATCCAATGCGCTCGCCGCTTCGGCCGCGGCATCGGCTTTCGGCGTGGATCTTCCGGCCGTCAAAACCGGGATCGAAATTCTGGCCGCAGTTCCGGGCCGTGTGGAGTGCGTGGACGTGGGACAGGATTTTCGCGTGATCGTTGATTACGCTCACACCGACGATGCATTGCACAGCCTGCTCGAGAACATTCGTCCCCTGACAAAGGGCCGCCTGATCACGCTCTTCGGATGCGGCGGCGACCGGGACGCTTTCAAGAGACCCCGTATGGCCGAGGCGGCCACGACTTTTTCCGATTTGACTATCGTGACAACGGATAATCCGCGGTCCGAAGACCCGCAGAAGATCATCGACGATATCCTCGCCGGGTGCAGACCCGATGCCGAGAGGATCGTCGAGCCCGACAGGCGGAAAGCCATCGAGAAAGCCGTGGGAAGGGCCCGGGGCGGCGACATCGTCGTCATCGCCGGAAAGGGGCACGAGGATTACCAAATATTGAACAGCGGTGTCGTCGAATTCGATGACAGGCAGGTTGTCAAAGAGGTCCTATGGAAGCTCTCTCGATAAATGAGATCATTAAAGCCGTGGGAGGGGATTTCAATAACCGCGGCGGGACGCGCGTCCGGGTGTCGGGAGTATCCACCGACACCCGGACCATCCGTCCCGGAGAGCTCTACGTTCCTTTGCGCGGGGAGAATTTCGACGGCCACGGCTTTCTGGAAGCAGCGGTACGAAAAGGCGCATCCGCTGTTTTGTGTGATAAGGGGCGGTCTTTTGATCCGGGTCATGAATCCACAAGCGTCGTTTACGTGAACGACACGGGGAAAGCCCTGCTCGATCTTTCCGGATACTATAGGCGGAAATTCTCGCCGACTCTCGTGGGGATCACGGGTTCCAACGGAAAGACAACGACAAAAGATCTGCTGGGAACGGCGCTGGCGTCTTCGGCCGCGAGGCCGGCGTCTTCGGCCGCGAGGCCGGCGTCTTCGGCCGCGAGGCTGGCGTCTTCGGCCGCGGGGCCGGCGTCTTCGGCCGCGGGGCCGGCGTCTTCGGCCGAGACGGTTGTTTCCGTCCGTTCCTACAACAACTTTGTCGGTGTTCCGCTCACCCTTTTCAGGATCGAGACAGGTACTCGATATGCCGTCCTTGAGATTGGAACCAACAGCCCCGGGGAGATTCGGGCACTCGCCCGCGCGGCTCGGCCTACGATGGGAATCGTCACAAATATCGGCTCCGCTCATCTCGAGGGTCTCGGCGATCTGGATGGAGTGGCTGTCGAGAAAGCCGACCTTCTGCATTCATTGAAGGAGGACGGAATAGCCATACTGAACAGGGACGATCCTTTTTTTGCATATCTCTCTGCGGAGGCTCCGGGTCCGGTGGTCTCCTTCGGCATGAACAGCGCCGCTGATTATGCAGCGGAAATGATAGAGGAAGAGGATGGGTTCATGGCTTTCCGTGTAAATGGAGTCCACATCCGACTCCAATTGATGGGAGTCCACAACGTGATGAACGCCCTGGCCGCTTTTGCCTGTGCCGCGGAGCTCGGCGTCGATCCCGAAAGAGCGGCCGAAGCCTTTGTCCAATTCCCGGGAACACCTATGCGCCTCCAACCGCTTCGGACTCAGAGCTTGTTTATACTCAACGATGCTTACAACGCAAACCCGGCTTCCATGGCTACGGCTCTCGAGACCTTCTCGCGTCATCGGGCTGAAGGGAGGAAGGTCGTCGTTCTCGGCGACATGCTGGAACTGGGGAGCGAATCGGCCCGGCTTCACAGGGAGATCGGCGAGGCTCTGGGACGCCATGGTTTCGACCTGGTGGCCGCCGTGGGGCGGTGGGCGGATCGGATCCTCGAGGGAATCGGCATGTCGTGCCCATCGCCCGGTTCTTGTTTCAGCTATTCCGATACGAAAGAGGCCGTTGAAGCATTCCCCGAGATGCTCGAAATAAACGATTCCATCCTTGTTAAGGGATCCCGCAGGGTCGGCCTGGAAGAGCTCGTCGATCTTCTTGTTTCGCTTGATTTGGCTTCGAACAGGGAGAGAATTTCTTGATCTACTATTTGCTCTATCCATTGAACGATGTTCTTCCGGCGTTCAACGTATTTCGCTATGTCTCCTTCCGGTCGGCCATGGCGGCGGTGACGGCGTTCATCGTCTGTTTTCTCATCGGGCCACTCATCATCTCCTTTCTCAAAAAGAAGAACGTCCATGAAAATTCGGATAAATCCGATTCGGAAGAACTGAATGTCCTTCATAGAGACAAAACCAATATTCCCACGATGGGCGGCTTTATCATACTTCTCGCTATTCTTGTTTCCGCCGTTCTCTGGGGCCGTCTGGACAACGTTCTTATCCAGCTGGGGCTTCTCTGCACGGTAGGCTTCGGCATCATCGGGTTCATCGACGATTTCGTCAAGCTGAGCTATGTCGATAAAAAAGGAATCAGCAAGAAAAAGAAGTTCCTGCTTCAGTTCGCGATCTCGGCCGCCCTCTCCTTTGCCGTGTTCCGTCTTCTTCTCGCGTCGGGAGGAACGGAGTATCTCAGGCTTTACTTTCCCTTTTTCAAGAAACTCGTTCTCGATCTCACGCTCTTCGGCGGCGTCGGAGCTTTTCTTGTCACCCTCTTTATCATCGTCGGTTTTTCCAATGCCGTCAATCTGACCGACGGGCTGGACGGGCTGGCAACTGGATGTGTCCTGATCGTCTCGGTGGCCATGGCGGTCGTTTGCTACCTTGTCGGCCGTGTCGACTACGCCGAGTACCTGCAGGTTCCATACGTAAAGGGCAGTTCTGAGCTAACGATTTTCTGCTCCGCCATGGCAGGGGCCTCCGCCGGATTCCTTTGGTTCAACTGCTATCCGGCCCGTATTTTCATGGGTGACACGGGTTCACTGGCTCTGGGCGGGCTTCTGGGTTTCATCGCCGTCGCCGCCAAACAGGAGATCATGCTTTTTTTCTTGGGCGGTGTTTTCGTCATCGAAGTGTTCTCGGTCATTCTCCAGGTGGCGTCGTTTAGGCTTTGCGGCGGAAAAAGAATCTTTCGCTGCGCACCGCTGCACCACCATTTTCAATTCAAGGGTGATCACGAAGTCAGGGTGACCGTTCGATTCTGGATCATTACTGGAATCCTGGCCACCATCGGGCTGGCCACGCTGAAACTGCGGTAGAGAGAGGAATAGAAGCAATGGACAGGTTCACGCCAAAAGCCGAGGTCGAAAGGTCGGCAAAGATCTTTTTCACTCTCGTTATGATACTCGTGGCCTTTGGGTTGGTCATGGTCTACAGTTCGAGCGCGGTGAAGAGCGCCAGAGGGGATCAGGGAGAAGCGCACCTTCTTCTCGTTCAGCTGGTCAAGATCGCGGCGGCTATAACGGGGATGCTGGTCATGATGAAAATCGACTACCGCATCTTCGCCCGCCACTATGTGAAGATCCTCCTCGCTATCGTGGCGGTGCTGCTTCTTGTGCTCGTTCCTATTCGGGGATTTTCCGGCGAGATCAATGGCTCGTCACGCTGGTTCCGTCTCGGTGATTTCATGGTTCAGCCTTCGGAGTTTGCCAAGCTGGGTCTGGTGATCGTTCTGGCGAGCTTGATCATCAGGTCGGGAGACAATATCCGGAGTTTCTTCAAGGGATTTTGCCCGGCCGCCCTGGCCGCCGCCTTGGTCTGCCTGCCCATACTGGTGGAGCCCGATTTCGGCACGTGCACGCTGACCGCCGCAATCGCCGTGATACTGCTTTTCGTCGGGGGAGCCAGAATCCTTCACTTCGTTATGGCTGTTTTCATTCTGGCTCCGCTTCTCTTTCTCTTTGCATACAGCAGCATGAACCACGTTCGGGAGCGGATCGAAGGATTCATCCAGGGATCCGAGAGCGGACAGGTTGCCGCGGGGCTGACGGCTCTGGGATCGGGCGGGTTGTACGGTTCGGGACTGGGAGGAGGGGCCTCCAAGCTCTACTATGTTCCGCTCTGCGAGAGCGACTTCATCTTTTCCGTCATCGGCGAGGAGCTGGGATTTCTCGGTACGTCCTGCGTTATTCTCGTTTTTGTGCTCCTTGTTTACTTCGGCATCAAGGTCCTTCTCGGGATCAGAAATCGTTACGGTTTTATCCTGGCCCTGGGGGTGCTGCTTCTCATATCCACGCAGGCGCTCACGAACATCGCCGTTGTTCTGAGGGTCGCGCCGGCCAAAGGCATTGCCCTGCCTTTCGTCAGTTCCGGAGGGTCCTCGCTGATGATGCTCATGATGAGTGTTGGGCTTTTTATAAGAATCGCGAGGCATCCCGATCTTCCGGCTCCCCGGTTTCGGGAAGAGTATGTCTCGACCCTGTTCAGGCGCGTGATTTCTGGTATTCTATCCGGCGATACAGCCAATACGAAGCGGAGGGGATAATGTCTGACATGGACCGTTACGGCCTGTTTGCGCTTGCCGTTGTGATTCTCTTGATTCTTTTCGTCTCCATGGGTGATCTGGAGATGGCCGATGACGACGGCGACAGCACCATTATCAGTCTTTTGGAGGAGCCGAATTCCGCGCCGGCCCCGGCAGAGATCGGTTCGGTCGAAAAACGATCTGCCGAAAAACGATCTCCCGATTCCTATTCGATCAATACGGTGAAGAAGCAGAGGGAAGGCTTCGATTTTACAGAAAATCCGGTCGAGATCCCCGGAGTCAAGCCGGAAGCCCCACGCCGGCGGGAAGAAGCACGCCGGCGAGAAACCGCTCGCGATTCTGCGGCGCCTAGGGGACCCGTTCTGCTGCACAAGGTCCGCAACGGCGAAACCCTCTCGTCGATCGCAAAAAAATATTACGGATCCGCGAACTGGTGGCAGCATATTTCCAATGCAAACAACAGACTCGATCCTTATAGACTCAGAGAAGGTCAGATCATCAGGGTTCCCAAAACCCCGCCCTTGAAAGCATCCCGGGAATCGGCATCGGATGGGCGGACAAAGGGGGGTAGAAAGCACCCCGGCCTGCCGGTAAATTATACGATCAGGAAGAACGATACTCTCGCCGGGATTTCCCATCGTTACTATGGCACTGAAAACCGCTGGCGGGAGATCTACCTGGCGAACAAGGACAAAATTGCAGATCCTAATGTTCTGAAGCCGGGTGTTCGCCTGCACATCCCGAAATAGCCGGGTTGGGGGAAGAATACTCTTTTTGCCGCTTGCGAGAGAGATAGGGCTTCGTAGAATCTTCAGTGGCGGGTTGCCGGAGCGTTCTTGTTCCAACCGGGCTAAGAGAAAATCCGTTCAATCCGCTGCGAACCATGCAGTGCCGGAAGGGAGCCCGTTCTTCGGGAATAACAAGGACCGATGAAAATTCTTTTTGCAGCCGGCGGCACAGGGGGACACCTGACTCCTGCGATCAACCTTGCCGCGGCATTTGAAAAGAGAATCCCGTCGAGCGAGTTCTTTTTCTTTTCCACAGGCCGCGGAATCGAAAACCGGTTTTTGAAGGAAATGAAAGCCCAGGTGGTGTCCCTTTTCCCGGACACCAACTCGAAACCCCCGATTTCCAATCCACTTTCGTGGTTCAGGGCGGTCAGAAGAGCACATAACTGTTTTAATAGTTTTAGACCTGATGCCGTCATCGCCACTGGCGGGTATATTCTGCTTCCCGTGATATTCAAGACGGTTCTGTCGAGGACTCCTCTATACCTTATTGAGCCGAACGCCGTTCCGGGTCGGGCGACGCGGCTCGGTATGTTGAGCGCCCGTCATGTTTTCTGCCACTATGAAAATGCAGCGGCTAAGCTCGGGAAACGCGCTTCTTTTTCAGGGAGCCCCGTTGCCCAAGCCATGGCGAACGGCAAAGCCTCGCGTGAAAAAGCGAGGTTTTTTTTCGGCTTGGAATCCGATAGGCGAACCCTCCTGGTCGTCGGCGGGAGTCTCGGCGCATCGGCGCTCAACAGGATCGTTATTCGGAACCTCGACGCCTTTCGACGGGATCATCAAATCCTGCACATTACGGGAGAAAAAGACTATAAGGAAGTCCTCTCGGCCTATCGGAAAGCAGGCGTTGCATCCAAGATTCTTCGGTTCTGCGGGCGGATGGATCTGGCCTACAGGGCGGCCGATCTTCTTTTCGGTCGGGCCGGCGGTATGACGGTCGCCGAATCTTGCGCTTCGGGCCTTCCATCGGTTCTGGTTCCCTATCCTCATCACAGAGACAGGCACCAATTCTCGAACGCAAAGGTTGTGGAAAAGGGAGGAGGAGGCGTTGTCATTGATGAGAAGGAGGCCGCAGAGGGACGATTCAGGCGGGTTGTTATCGATCTTCTTGGGGATGATCAAAGGTTATATGCCATGAGAAACGGCTCCCGAAAGCTTGGCAGACCGCGGGCTGCGGAACGGATTGTCGGCACGATCGGCCGGGACCTGGGAATGAGTTTTGGGAAAAATGAATGATGCGGCTTGAAGGTGCTCGTATCCACATGATCGGAATCGGCGGAGCCGGAATGAGCGCTTTGGCCCGCTATCTGAGAAGCGCCGGCGCCGTTGTCAGTGGTTCGGACATCCACCGCTCTTCGATGTATGAAGCGCTGCAGAGGGACGGTTTTCGCGTTTACGACGGGCAGGAAGAGACAAACGTCACAAACCGAATCGAACTGGCAATTCATACGGCTGCCGCGGCATCGGGAAATCCGGAAGTCACTGCGTGCCGCGAAAAGGGGATCCCGCTCAAGAAATATGCAGAAATGCTCGGCCATATCATGAAAGAGCACGAAGGGATTGCCGTTTCCGGAACACACGGAAAAACAACGGTATCGGCCATGACGGCGTTTTTGCTCCGGGCCGGCGGGTGCGACCCTTCGTTCGTCATCGGCGGAACGGTCCCATCGCTGGGCGGGGTCGGTGGGGGAAAGGGAAAGGGAAGGCTCCTGGTCGTGGAAGCCTGCGAGTTCGACAGGTCCTTCCTGAACCTGGCGCCTCGCAGGGTCGTTGTCACCAACATCGAAGAGGACCACCTCGACTGTTACAGCGGGCTGGAAGATTTGAGAGGTGCCTTTGCCGCCTTTCTTGGAAAGCTGAATAAATCAGGACCTGATCGAGGCTCCGGTGACGTCATTGCCTGGGACTCCATTGAAGATCTGAACGCAATCGCCGGACGGGACATGGAATCGATTTTCACTTTCGGCTTCGAGGAAGACGCTTCCCTCAGAATTATCCGTCCCAAGCCGGATAGATCCGGGACGGCCTTTGACATTGTATACAGAGGGAAC
The DNA here is from genome assembly GCA_964633825.1 of uncultured Phycisphaerales bacterium. Classification (GTDB taxonomy): domain Bacteria; phylum Planctomycetota; class B15-G4; order B15-G4; family CAYZWU01; genus CAZWHE01. The sequence continues at coordinate 9,743 of CAZWHE010000014.1, forward strand.
GAGTCCGGCCCATTCCGCATCAACATGCCCGGGAGGCATAATGTTCTGAATGCCGGCGCCGCGATCTTGACGGCAAACCGTTCGGGCTGTGATCTGAAAGCGATAAAAAAGGCGCTCCCCGAATTCAACGGTGTTTCGAGAAGGCTTGAGCTGAGGGTGAAGTCGAATACACTCGCTTTTTACAGCGATTATGCCCATCATCCCACCGAGATCAGGGCCGTATGCGAGGCACTGAGAACGGCTCATCCAAAGCACCGCGTAGTTGCCGTTTATCAAGCCCATCAGAGGTCACGGACCGCATATTTTCTGGACGGTCTGGGAGAAGCGCTGGCCTGCTTCGACCTGGCCCTTCTGGTGGAAACCTTCTCGGTTCGTGAAAACGCCGTGGATCATCTTCCAGGCGGAAGGGAACTTTCAAGGTCAGTCGTCCGAAGCGGCGGCCGCTCCTTCTTTATAGGAGAGCACAGCGAAATCCCGGACAAGGTTCCGGTCTATCTGGAAGACGGCGATGTCCTGGTTTTTATGGGAGCGGGTAACATCGATGAAGTTGCCGGCGTATTTGAAAAAAAACTGCACCTCCATTGAAACGCCTTCCATCGCTTCTCTCACCACTGCCGGTGTGGGCGGGCGGGCTCTTTCCCTGATCGAACCGCACGATGGGACGGCACTGGCCGGACTCCTTTCTTTTTTAAGAAGTGAGTCGATTCTCTACCGCGTGCTCGGCGGGGGATCGAATGTTCTCGGTGCTGATGAAAGTTATGACGGCGTGATCGTGGGGACACGCAGGATCAATGCCGTCGATTTCGGCCGTCGGGCCGACGATTGCGGCCGTCGGGCCGACGATTTCGGCCGTCGGGCCGACGATTTCGGCCGTCCGGCCGACGGGGCGACCCTCACAATCCGGGTCGGAGCCGGAGCGTTTCTGCCGCGCCTCGTTTCATGGTGTGCATCGCGGGGCCTCTCCGGTGTCGAGTGTCTTGTCGGGATTCCGGGGACTGTGGGCGGGGCCGTTGTGATGAACGCGGGAGGGAAGTACGGCCGGATCGAATCCGTTTTGCAGGCGGTCATGGTTGTCGACGAGAAGAACGAGACAGCCCTTCTGAAAAAAGCGGAATGTGGATTCGGGTACAGGAGTTCCGGGCTTGGAGAGAAAACCGTTATCGAAGCTTTTTTCAGGCTGGAGAAGAGCACTCCTCAACATGTAAAGAGTCGAACTTCAGCCATACTCGGTGAGAAAAAAAGAGCCCAACCTCTCGATGCAAAGAGCTGCGGCTGTATTTTCAAGAATCCTCCGGGTGTTAGTGCGGGTAAGTTATTGGAAGAAATAGGGTTAAAAGGTTTTTGCCGTGGCGGCGCCCTTGTTTCGCTTTTGCATGCCAATTTCATGGTCAACCAAAGAAACGCCAGCCGGGCTGATTTCGATTTTTTGATCCGCGAAGCGCGTCAGAGAGTGAAAGATCGTTTTTGTCTCAATCTGGAGCTTGAAGTCGAGCGGTGGTAATGGCATGCTTGTCAGCTGATTACGTTAAATGGACAGATGGCGACAAAACCACAATATTTTTTATACGGGACACTTGAATCCACAACATATAGTGGTATATTGTCTTATTGGAATAAGCCAGCGGCGGCTGGGATGAACTGAAGATTGGTATGACTTGAATCAGGATGCTCTTTCGCGGTATCGGAAGAGATTTCCATCAAAGTCTCATATTTTTCTGAAAGTTCGGGAAGCCCGATTGTTAAAATCCGGCAATGCCGGGTGGTATACGGCTTATCGGCAAATGTTAGGTATCTGTTAGGCACGTGAGGGTTTTAAAAGCAGAAGTTCGGGAGTGATTGATGTTTGAGATCAATGCCGACAATGAGAAATCCCGTTCTTTATCGGAGGCGGCGCCGAATCGGATTTCGTCTTTCAATTTTAAAGATCTCTTCGATGAGATCGAAAGCGGAAACAAACCGGGGGTGCTCAATCTATCGCCGAGCGCCAAAGCCGTTTTGGAGAGGCGCTACCTGCGCAAGGGAAAGGATTCCAAACCGATCGAGGTGCCGGAAAAACTCTTTAAGCGCGTGGCCCGTAACATTGCATCGGCCGAGAACATCGTGAGGAACGGCGAAGATCCCTCTGCGGTGGAAAAGAAATTTTATAATCTCATGACATCGCTCGAGTTCATGCCCAACTCGCCCACTCTCATGAACGCGGGCCGGGAACTGCAGCAGCTCTCCGCTTGTTTCGTTCTTCCCGTTGATGATTCGATAGATTCCATATTCGAGGCGGTGAAGAACACGGCTCTTATTCACAAGAGCGGAGGAGGGACAGGGTTTTCCTTTTCCCAAATTCGACCAAAAAACGATCTCGTCTCCACTTCTCACGGTTATGCATCCGGACCGATTTCCTTTCTGAAAGTCTTCAACGAAGCCACCGAAGCGATCAACCAGGGGGGATTCCGGCGCGGAGCAAACATGGGGGTGCTCCGTGTCGACCATCCCGACATCCTCGATTTCATTCAGCTCAAAGCAGAAGACAAGACGATCAGCAACTTCAACATCTCAGTGGGACTGACCGAAGAGTTCATGAGAGCTCTCGCCGACGACGAAGAGTATGACCTGGTGAATCCCCACGGCGGCGATACGATCAGCAAGCTCAGGGCCAAGGAGGTCTTCGATCTCATCGTCAACCTTGCCTGGAAGAACGGCGAGCCCGGAGTGGTCTTTCTGGATAAGATAAACGCGACCAATCCGACACCCCATATCGGCCGGATCGAGAGCACCAATCCCTGCGGCGAACAGCCTCTCCTTTCTCACGAGGCGTGCAATCTCGGCTCGATTAATCTCGGCAAAATGGTTTCCGGCGGAAAGATCGACTATGACAAGCTGGGGAGTGTCGTGCGGGACGCGGTGCATTTCCTGGATAACGTGATCGAGGTCAATCGCTATCCCATGCGCGAGATCGAGGAGATGTGCAAGGCAAACAGGAAGATCGGTCTCGGCATCATGGGATTCGCCGACATGCTGATCCAGATGGGGATACCCTATAATTCAGATGCCGCCGTGGACACGGCGCGGAACGTCATGCGTTTCATACAGGAAGAATCCCATGCAGCGTCTCACGAGCTGGCGCTGATGCGGGGCGAGTTTCCTAATTTCAAGGACTCGATGTACGATACGGGACCGGATGCAAAGAAGATTCGAAACGCCACGGTGACAACCATTGCCCCCACGGGGACGATCAGCATCATCTGCAATTCATCCAGCGGCATTGAACCCATTTTTGCCGTCGGATATATACGCAACGTCATGGACGACACCCATCTCGTTGAGGTGAATCCTTTCTTTCGACAGGTTGCCGAAAGGTATGAGTTTTACAGCGAACAACTGATGGAAGAGATCGCCGAAAAGGGGATTGTCTCCGGGCTCGAAGATGTTCCCGAACAGGTGCAGCGCGTTTTTGTTACGGCTCACGAGATCGAACCGGAATGGCATGTTCGAATCCAGGCCGCGTTCCAGGAGTTCACCGACAACGCCGTGTCGAAGACAATCAACTTCAAGCAGGACGCCACGGTGGAGGATATCAGAGACGCATACCTCAAGGCTTACAATCTGAACTGTAAGGGTGTTACCGTTTACAGGGATAGAAGCCGCGAGAATCAGGTGCTCAACATCGGTGAGGTCAATGCCGAGGGAAAGGAAACCGCCGAGATCGAGGCGGGTCTTTCAGGTCCGATCCCGTCCGTATCAAAACCGAGGCCGGCCGTGATAGAGGGCCACACGATCCGTATGAAAACGGGATGCGGCAACCTTTACGTGACCATCAACGAAGACGAAGAGGGATTTCCCTTCGAGCTCTTCAACCACATTGGGAAAGCGGGGGGATGCGCGGCTTCCCAGAGCGAAGCCATCGGGAGATTAATCTCACTGGCTCTCCGGAGCGGTCTCAGCGTTAAACCGATTGTCGAGCAAATCAAAGGGATTTCGTGCCATTCTCATGTCTGGGGGGATGAGGGGAAAATTCTGTCCTGTGCCGATGCGATCGGAAAAGCGCTGGAGCGCTATCTCAAAGTCGCGTCAAGCAGCAGAAACCGGGAAGAACAAACAATGTCCACGGCGATTGACTCAGCACCGTCCGATGTGCAGATCGGCATTAAGAGTAAAGGGATCAGCGTCAGGGGGGCTTGTCCCGACTGCGGAGGGATTCTCGATCACGAGGAGGGATGCGTCATCTGCCATACCTGTGGTTACTCTGAGTGCGGATGACCGGTCTCGCGCCCTGATTCCACCTTGATATCCTTGACGTCCAATTCGATGGCGGTTCTGCCGTTGAATGTGTTTAGTTTTGGTGTGAAGGCAAGGGTCAGGTTATCGGCTGTTACTACTTTCTCGAAATAAGAACTTCCCCCGAAAACGATCACCTTGAACCGGCTATTTCCCTGTCTGACATGGAATGTGAGGTGGTTCTTGTCGCGTCCCACAAGCTGAGGCTGCGAAGCGGTTTCCAGACCGTGGGAGACGAAGACAGGTACCGGATTGCTCTCGCCGAAAGGGTTCAGCATGTCGATTTCGGAAAGAAGCTTTCTCGTCAGTGAGGAGAGGTAGATTTCACCGTCGATGTTGAGGGTCTGTTGCATATTCTCCAGATCTGTATTCTCGGATATATATTTTGATATTTTATTCCTGAATGGTTTCAGCTTGTCCTTGCGGATCAAAAAACCTCCGGCAAGAGAATGGCCTCCAAAAGTTTCGAGAAGATCCGAGCAATGAGAAAGCGCGTTGTAAATGTCGATGCCGGACAGAGATCGGCACGACCCTCTTCCCGTCTTCCTGCCCATGGCCACGAGAATCGTCGGTCTCGCGAATTCATCCACGAGTCGGGATGCTACGATGCCGATCACGCCCGGGTGCCAAGTGTCATCGGCCATGACCAAAATACCCTGTTCCCGCCTATCCACTTGTTTCCTGGCTGCCAGGAAGATCTCTTTTTCGATCATCTGCCTGTCCCTGTTGAACGAATCAAGAACAGAGGCATATTGAAGGGCTTCTTCTTCCGAATCCGTCAGGAAGAGGTTCAGGGCTTTATCGGCCTCACCCAGCCTGCCGGCGGCATTGATGCGCGGACCCAGACCGAAGGAAATATCCTCGGACGAGATCGGTGTTCCCCTGTTTTTACAAACCTGGAGAAGCGCTGTAAGACCGGGATTTGCGGTATTTCTTATCGCTGAGAGGCCGAATTTGGAAATGATACGGTTTTCATCCACGAGGGGAACGAGGTCGGTAATCGTTCCCATTGCAGCCCAGGCGAGCGCATCGAGAAGAAAATTGCGAAACTCGGGGGCAACCTTTGTCTTGGACCGGGACAATCCCTGTGCCACGCCCCAGGCGAGCTTGAAGGCGACACCTACGCCTGCGAGATTGCTGAAGGGATATGTGCAATCTTTAAGCTTCGGATCGATGATGGCGTTGGCGGGCGGCAGGTGTTCGGGCGGTACGTGATGGTCTGTCACGATGACATCCACCCCCATCTGTCTCAAAGTTTTAATCTCGTCGAGCGAGCTGATGCCGCTATCCACGGTAATCACAAGATCGACTTGCTTTTGTTGGATAGCCTCGATTCCTTGTTGGGAGATGGAATAGCCTTCCCGTATCCGGTTGGGGATGTAGTAATCGACCGGGACGTTGAGGAGCTTGAAAAACTGAACGAGGAGGCAGGTGCTGGATACACCGTCCACGTCAAAATCACCGTAGATCAGAAACTTCTTCTTCGAAGCCACGGCCTTTTTAATCAGAGAGACCGCAGCCTCCATTCCGTACAGGAGGAAAGGATCATGCAAATCTCTCAGCTTGGGTTGTAAAAAAACCTGTGACTCTTCGAGAGATTCGATTCCCCTGTTGATCAGAATGCGAGAAAGAATATCTGAAATTCCTAATCCCGATGAAAGAGCGGTCCTCAGGGCCGGCTTATCAGCGTAGAAATTCCAGAGTTTTTCTCTCATCCGAATTCAGTCATTTTCTTCATCTGGAAGGAACCCGATTAAAATAATATCTATGCTATTATGGATAATTATAACTCTCTAATTTTTAGTAATTAATAATTATCGCAGTCTTCTGTTTCTGTCAAAAAAAATCTGTCAAAAGAAAAGAGAGGTCTTGATGGCGGAGAGAGTTGGAAAGAATGCCCCCTGCGAAGATCGGGCCGGTTCCTTTTATGTTCGGGCGATCAATGGGACAGGAATTTTTCTCCATACCGGCCTGGGTCGTGCGCCCTTTTCGCCTGTCTTGATGTCGGATCTCGGAGATAGGCTGAAGGGTTACACCATTGTCGAGATCGATCGCGGTACGGGGGACAGGATATGCCGGGAAGAGGGTGTCTGCGCAATGTTCCGGGAATTGACGAATGCCGAATCCGCCCTGGTGGTCAACAACAACGCCGCCGCCGTTCTCCTGACGGTCTCTGTGCTTGCACAGGGGGGCGAGGTTGTGATCTCGCGGGGTGAATTGATCGAAATCGGAGGGGGCTTCAGAATCCCCGAGGTCCTCTCCTCATCGGGAGCCGTTCTCCGCGAGGTCGGCACAACCAACAGCACGAGAATCGATGATTATGAGAATGCCCTTTCCAATGAAACGAGGCTTCTCATGAAGGTCCACGCCTCAAACTACAAGGTGGTCGGTGACGGATCCGCTCCATCACGAAGAGAAATCGTAGCGCTGGGCAATAAGCATTCTATTCCCGTAGTTGAAGACTTGGGCTCGGGTCTCATCAATCGATACGGAATCACCTGCTTGAATGAGGAGCCGACCGTGATCGAAGCCCTCGGCCGGGGTGTGGACGTCATCACCTTCAGCGGCGATAAGTTATTTGGCGGCCCGCAGTGCGGATTGATTCTGGGACGCGCCCGGCTGCTGGAAGAGTTAAGAGCCGCGCCCCTTTTCCGAGCGGTCCGGCCCGACAAGATGACGCTTGCTCTGATAGAACAAGTTTTAAGGAGGTATATTGAATCAAAAAATGCGCCGCCTGATCTTCCTTTCTTCCGTGCGGTGACGGCAAAGCAAGATTCTCTGAGGGATCGAGCAATGCGCATCGCAGGCTCCCTTGATGAAAAAGTAAAAAACGGCCGATTCGGAGTGGTCGGAAGCAAAGGATTCGTTGGATCGGGATCAGCTCCTGAACAGGCCATACCATCCTATGCGGTCGCCATATCGATCCCGGGAATGAAACCGCACGTCCTGGCCCGAAAACTGCGTGATTCCAGCCCTCCTCTCTTTGCCACGATTAAGATGGATGAAGTTCGTATTGACATGCTGACCCTGCTGGCCGATGACGATGAAATCATCGTCAGGATCTTTGAAAGCCTTTCTCTTCCCTCCCGAGCGTGAGATTTATGAAGCAAGAAGGAAATCTTTTATCTCAACGTATCCCATTGCAATGAGTGCACGGCGAATGTCATACCGGGCAAAGCGCCGGCCCACGCACCCCAGAACGAAAAACCGATTCTTTTCGAGGAAATGAGGTGCGTGAACCGGTCTGTCCCGAACCGTTCTCCCGATCTTTTTGGGATCGATATCGATAAAGCCTTCCACGGGGATTCCCTTGTCGAGCAGATGGGTCGTCATCTTTCTACCAATCGGGCCGGCTCCCCAGATGACCACTTTTCGTTTGTCCGCGAGGGGGCCCTGAGCCAGGTAGTGGCAGCGGCACCTGATAAAGGCATGCCGGCTGTAGTTTTTGTGAACACGGCAGAGCCTGTCATCGTGATCGCGCCAGAAATGGAGGGTATCGGCCGCTTTTACGATGCGCCCGCCCAACCCGTGAGTTCTGAGAACAAGGTCCCAGTCTTCGGGCCATCTCATCTCCTGATATCCGCCGAGCTTATCGATGAGCGAGTGTTTCATCATGATCGATGGATGGGGGAGAGGGTTTTCGACGAAGATTTCGGTTGCGATTTCGTCTTCGGTTCTCAGGCTGTTGATCCATCTTTCATATGCCAGAAAACCGCCCTGGATGCGGCGGCGGGGAAAAAAACGGGTCAGCGACCCAACAAGGTCGGCGCCGTTCATGAGATGTTGTGCCTGAAGAACCAGGCGCTTGGGGTGGTAAATGTCGTCACCGTCGGCGCGCGCCAGAAAATCACCCGACGCTTTTCCAATGCCCAGGTTCAGAGAACCGACCAAGCCGATGCCTTTCGTTTTGACATAAACGGCTTTGGGAAAATGATGGGCCAGAGAAAAAAAAACGTCTTCCGAGCCGTCGGTCGATCCGTCGTTGACGGCAATGAGTTGAAAGGCGATACCGGACTGACGCGCCAAGGAAAGGAGGCAGGTTTTGAGATACGGCTCTTCGTTTCGGAAAGGCAGGATTACGGATACTTTCATACGATTCTGCTCTTGATTCAGACGAGCCTTTTTCTTATTCTGCTTAACCCGGTTGTTCATGTGCCTTGTCTCATTGCACCACGCAGCCCCTTGCGACAAAGCGCATGAAACAACCGGGTTCAGTCCCTCTAAACGGGAGTGGATAGGCGCTGGTGTGCCTCCTGGACTTCAAATCCAGTGTGGGGCTATATAACGTCCCGGGTGAGTTCGATTCTCATGCACTCCCGCCATTTTATTTTTGGCGATCAGCCGGCAACCACCAAATTCATCGGACCGGTGAAAGCACCCTGTGTTTGCGAATGGATTTTTTTGTCACCAAAAAAGACGATAAGGTCAATCCCAGCCAGAAAGGATTGACCTTACCATTTCCCCCGAACCTTTTCAGAAGATCCGAATCCCGATTTCGAATCTCGCTCTAAGGAGGTTCGTTCCGAAAAATCCTTGGTCATACCTATAAATAACAAAGAATGTGCCAACCCAGACGATATTAAAAGTAGAAATTTCTAATCTCTTATTATAAGGGAAGTAATAATCTGATTTATTCTGGTCGACCCGAAATAGGCTTGCAGTCGCTCTGTTTCACGCTCCAATTTTTATGAACCTTTGTTCTCCCGTACAAAACCCTAACAATCGCTTCTTATTGTTAATAAATAGAGTTATGAAAATTGAACAATCGTTCATAGTCAATTCTCGAAATGAGCCGGTACGAATTAACCCGCTATCGCCATATTTCCGTTAAAGTGCAATGCTGTGTAACTCGCTGGAGTTAAATTAATAACGTTTGTGATTCCCACAAGATGAGCTTACGGACAAGAAGTGCCTATTAGGGAAATCTTTGTAGAAGAGAATCAATATCCCAGTTCTTTAAGCCTTTTTGAAGCTTCGTTATCAGCGGGAGGGATGAGCTTGTCGATCATGATTCCGGGTTGTTTCAAGAATTGAAAGAGCTCGTCTCTTTTTTCGGGATACTGGTTAATGACATTGCGCGATTCCAAAGGATCTCGATCAATCCGATATAGTTCCGAAGCCTCCCTGTTGAAATGCCTGTGAATCAGTTTCCACGATCGCGTCATGACGCAATACATGAGGTCGTTGTAAATGTTTCGGGCATGGGCCGGCCTGTTATCGTCGAGCCGAATCAGGGCGTCGGCATAAGCGAGACGCTCTGGTTCTTTTTTGCCGTTCATTAAACCAATCAGGCTTTGACCCGACATGGGAGGGATTTCGACGCCCACTGATTCCAGTATTGTGGGCATGATGTCTATGCTTCTCACGAGATCAGGGACAATACGTTTTTTCGGGCCTCCGGGAAGCCGGATGATCAGGGGCTGCCTGATCTGTTCCTGGTAGAGGATTCGGTGGTGCCACCATTCATGATCACCCAATCCTTCTCCATGATCATTTGTAATGACAATGATTGTATTTTCATATCGTCCCGTCTCCCTGAGATAATCGAAAAGCCGGTTGAGCTCGCGATCCATGAACGCGATTTCGGCATCATACACGGCCCGGGTCTGGTCATCTCTGCTCAGGTTGTTGAAATTCTTGAGGAGTTTGCGGATTTCAGGGGGAGGCGGCGGAAGGGGGATGCAGGAATCGTGAGGATCAAAGAAGTGAAGCCACATGAAAAAAGGTTTTTGCGTTTCTTCGAGCCACTCGATCGCTTCTGTTGTCGTGGCGTCGCATCGGCGCTGGTTCCTGTCGAGAACCCAATCGGCTCTGCCCTCTTGATCGATGATCATTTTTTTATCGATGTCGCCTGTCAATCCGGTATTGAAGACGTCGAAGCCGAAGTGAAGGCCGAAGTATTCGGAAACGGGAAAGGCGCTCACGAACGCGCCCGTTGTCCACCCTTGGTCTTTCAGGATTGTCGCCAACGTGGGGTGTGCTCCTTCTTCCAGCGTATAATTCGATGCGCCGTGAAGGACGCGCAGACCGTGCTCGAAAGGGTAGAGACCCGTCATGATGGAAGCGTGGGAGACGGGCGTTACGGATGCCTGGGCGATTGCGAGCTCGAAACGAACCCCTTCGAGAGCGATGTCGTCCATATGAGGAGTCGTGTTGCCGGGATATCCGTAGCAGCCGAGTCTGTCGGCCCGGGTGGTGTCGAGCGTTATGAGGAGGATGTTCGGTTTTTCATTCTGCCCGGCGATATAAATCGTTAAAAGGAATGCTATAAGAACTGCAGCGGCAACGATGATTGGGATGGCCGGGCGTTTCACAATCGGTTAGATATCCTCAAATCGTTTTGATGGAATAACGTCAAGGATTTTCGTCGAACGGAGTCTCTTTTTCTTCACCGTTGTCTGATGAATCCAGCTCCTTGGGCTCTGTAAGATCGAATCGTTTCATGCGGAGCTTGTTGAAGCTCTCCCCGCTGATGACATAGTACCACTTTTCGAAACGGAGATTCAGCTCCTCGACACGTTTTCGGGCCTCTTCGAGCATTGTATCCAATTCCTCTTTCTTCTTTTCCGCCTCGGATTTTTCTTCGGTAATGGCCGTCTCATCAGCTCCAGCATCTTCTTGTGCGGCAGCGGCCTCGTTTTCAAGGTCAGGATCAATACCGACCCTGACAAAGAGATAGCGGTTTTCGACTGTCACGGTTTCTTTTTCGCTCATTTCTTCCTTGCCGGGCTTTTTTTCCATTCCGGCAGTGATTGATTCTCCTGTCCCGAAAAGGATTTCGCCGAAGAAGAGAAAATAATTGACCCCATCGTTGCACGAGATCTCGATGTGGCCTTTATTGCCGAAGAGTTGTCCCTCTCCATTGAGAAAAAAACCTTTGCTTGCCAGCGAAAGCTGAGAGAGCGGTTCGGGGGTGGGGCGGACTCCGGCAATAAGAAGGCTGTCGAGGGAGTTGGTGAACGTCCTGATCGTGTCTTCCTTGATCTGTTCGTCATCTCCCAGATCGGGAAGGGTCCATTTTTCATCTTTATTCTTTGTCAGTGTCAGGACCTCTTCCTCATCGATGCTTCTTGTTTCCTCGTCCACGGAATAATTGTGGAAGACGGCCTTCTTAACGCTGTTCCGTTCCATGTGAAGGAGATCGGTGTCGATCCACTCGTTGAACGTGGAAGAGATGGCGTTCAACAGCTCGCCGCCGGGACTCTCTTTGGAGGCTTTGAGGTTAACGGCATAGATACGCTTGCTGTCTGGTTTGCGGATATAAGCCCAGTCGCGACGTCCTTCAACCGAATGCCCGACGATCGCTTCGGCCAGTGTTCGTCCCGATCCGTCTTTCAGCACGATGCATTTTCCGCGCCCTTCCATTGTGGCGGCGTCGTCACGCGGATCTTCGACTCCGAACTTGGTTCTGTCCTCGACTCGAATGGAACAGACTTTGTCCATCTTCAAACCGATGAGGGAGGCAGCGGCATTTGCCATCCGATCCTTGGCATCCGCAGGATATCCATGGTGGGAGGGGATTCTCCACAAACCCCTGTCAAATCTTATATTGAAACATTTGACCGTGGCAGTTTCGGGATCAGGCTCGAAGAGTTCGAGCTCCTTGCAGACAAGAGGGTCATTGAAGTCGGGAAAAAAGATTTCTCCCTGGTCGGAAAAAGCCTCCGGCTCTATTTCGGGCGGCACGGCAAAGAGAGCCGCGACACCGAGGACGAGGGCGATCAGAACGAGAAGGATGGTGGTGCTTGTCTTCATTGTTTCTTAATGGTCCTTGTCGTAAATACGGTAACTTTTGAAGCCTGATTTGCCGTCGATATCAGGGAGCAACGACGACGCATTAGCTTCTCAACAGCCTCGATTTGGCCGCGCCCAGGTTTTCGCGAGCCCGGCGGATGAGAAAGACCAGAATAGCGATAGCCAGGGGAGGAATCACGGGCAGGATCATGGCCATTGTTTTTTTCTGGACACGGATCCTGCGAGTTTCCTGTTCCATGGCGAAGCGGCTGGTCTCGATCTTTCGATCTTTTTCCTCTTCGATTTTTGCTTTCTTTGCGCTCAGCCTCCGTTCTTCGACCTTCCGAACGCTGGCGATCATGATCTCCTTGGTTCGCATGTCGAGATCCGTACGCTCTTCCACAATCCGAACCTTCTCGTCGAAAGCGGCTTGGGCTTCGGCGAGTTTCATTTGAGCATCATTCTCGGCGTCTGATTCTTCCTTCATCGTCGTTTTCATGTGCTCGTTGACGAGGTTTTCGATCGTGGTCAATGTCCGGGATTTTCTCCTCTTCTTGCGGAGCGAAATCATACTGTCGTTTTGGGCAAGTGAGTCGACACAATTCAGAATGAATGTGACGTTGTCGAAGTCAAGCCATCTCCCTTTTCTGATCTCGAAAAACTGGTCGGAGATCATGTCGAGATCGGCAACGAGAATAACGTTGATCTCGGCAGGCTCGTCATCAATGGGGCTTGCGGCGGATTCGGCCTCGGGGCCGTCGATTTCCTCGGTTGTTTCGGAAGGTTCCTCTTTTTCTATGGGAAGGCTGCCGTGAATACGGGCCGCCATGACGTAGTTTTGTGGAGAGGGACGCCGTGGAAGGCGTTTCAGGGAATCAAACGATGCGAGCTGCGGGCCGAACCAGGACTGGTTCACCACGTTGTTCCAGTTGATGGCGCCTGACGTCATAACCGAAGTGCGAAGGAGCGGTTCGAAATTGAGGTCCGACTCTATGCCCACCCCCCGTCTCAGAGTGCCCGGAAAGAGCGTCAGGAGTTCCTGCAGCCCCGATGAAGTGATGTCGTTCTGATTGAATCCCCCGGAATTGTCCTGTTCGCGTCCCGCCTGGGTCACGAAAACGAATTCAGGCGAAAGATGGTGCAGCTGGGGGTGGGGATTTGCCGTATCCCAAACGATCAGATCCTGGGGCCAGCCGACATCGATCAGGTCGAAGAGTCTTTTCAGATCGCATTTCGGATCCTGATTCGGCTGCTGCTGTGCCATGAATGGATTGGAGCGGGGATTGGGTCTGGGAAGCATCGGCGAAAGCCCGATGTTTACCAGGGGAAGAGGATCGATCAGCAGAAGGACCGGCATGCCCGATCGGATCGCTTTGATCAGGTTATCGAGCTGTTCATCTGTAAGAAGCGATGGGAGGGCGGAAACAATCACGTCCACATCATCGGGAATCGGAATGTCGGCGTTGAGAGTGTCCACGTCGTATTGCTTTTTGAGTTCCTGAACGATTTCCCACGGCCTGGACTGTGCATAGGTCTGGAAATCGAATCCCCCGAAAAGCTTCAGGTCGTTGTCCAGAACTCCCACTTTGGGCCGATCGGCTTTCGAAACGACCCGGATCGTCCGTGTGAGCTCGTATTCTAAGGGAATTCCGGGATGGAAGAATGAAATGACTTCCTCTTCCACTCCGCATATGAAAGCCGCTCCCATAAAGATCTCGTCCGAGGAGCTTTCTCCCTCTTCCTGGATGAAAACCGGCATGGGGCGGATGCCGAACTTGTCTTCCGCATCCCTGGCTTCCTGTGAATAGCGGTCGGGATGGTAGATCTTGATTTGGATGCCGTCTCCTCCGTAGGCGTCGTATTCTTTCAACAGCCCGAGAAGAGTATCGCGTGTGTTGACGTAGCCCGGAGGGACGTTCTCGCTGAGCCAGGCCTGAATGTAGACGGGTTTTTCGGGCGGCAGATCCTTCAGGCTCAGCTTTGTTTCCTCCGAAAGCGATGAGAGGCCTTCCTGGGTCACGTCGATCCGTCCCCCGGCCCGTCCGATAAGCACGTTCGCACTGATTGCGATGACGATCACGGCCGCAATCCTGAGAGCCGTTTGGAGCTTCGGGCTGACCTTCATCGGCATCGCACCGTCGGGCCAGCGCCTGCGTCCGAGAACAACGGAGTTCAGATAGAGCATGACCGCCACGATGGTGATGAAATAAGCCGCATCCTTGACCGCAATGATTCCCCTGCTAAAGCCCTCCAGGTGGACCACGGCGGCAAAAGAATTGATGCCCGTCCCCAGTCTTCCCGGAAAGATGAGGGCCAGGGACTGGGTAAAAGCGAAAACCGCGCAGAAGAGAGTTCCCAGGATAAATCCCACGGTGATGTTGCTGGTCAGGGAGGAAGCGAACATCCCCGTTGCAATGAAAGCCGCCCCCATCAGCCAGTAACCGAGGTAGGTGGCCAGAATCAAACGGAGGTCGGGATCACCGAGGTGAAAGAGAATAAGAATGTGGCTGAACGTGAAAAGAAGGGCGGCGGTAAAAACGGTCAGATCGGCCAGGAATTTCCCCAGCACGACCTGGAAATTCGTGCAGGGAAGCGTGAACAGAAGCTCATCGGTACCGAGCTTTTTTTCCTCGGCCCAGGTCGACATGGTGACCGAGGCCACAAAGATCATGAGGAGCCAAGGCATCCTGAAGGTGAGGGGATTCAGGTTTGCCTGATTGTTCGCAAAAAACTCCTCGGTCACGAAAGAGAACCAGGCCGTCATCCCGACGAATAGAATAATGAACACATAACCAGCCGGATTCCCGAAGAAGCTGGTCAGGTTTCTTTTGAATACGGCTTTTACAACCGACACGGCACAATCCTTCCTCAATAGAATTAACTTGTTTTAAAAAAGACCGATATGATCGGTTCCATGACGTCTTACTTAACGTCACCGGTGAGTGAGCAAAAAGAATCTTCGAGTGATTTTCCTTTCTTTAGGATATTGTCGAGCGAGTCATCGAATATGATGCGCCCCTCGTGGATCAGTATGACGCGGCTGGCCATGGCTTCCACTTCCTGAAGGATGTGGGTGGAAAGAAGGACGGTTCGGGTCTCGGCGAGATTCGAGACCATGCGGCGCACATGCCTGATCTGATTGGGGTCGAGTCCTGAAGTCGGTTCATCGAGAATCAGGATTTCGGGTTCGTGGAGAAGGGCCTGGGCCAGACCGACGCGCTGCCGGAAACCGTGTGAGATTTTGCTGACCGGTTTGTGTAGAACCTCTTCGATCCCGCATTCGACCGTTACTACGTGAATGCGATTTTTCATTTTCTCGGCGGAAAGCCCGCGGGCTTCCCCAAAGAACCTGAGGGTTTCCATGGGTGTCATGTCCGGATAGAGAGGGCCGGTTTCAGGAAGGTAGCCGATCATGCGCGCCGCCCGGATGCGGTCTCTGGACAGATCCATCCCGCCGATGAATGCGCGCCCGCTTGAGGGAGCCAGAAAGCCGGTCAAGATCTGCATCGTTGTTGTCTTTCCGGCCCCGTTGGGTCCCAGAAAGGCGACGACTTGCCCGCGGGGGATCGTGAAGCTCACCTTTTCGATTGCCGCGAACTCGCCGTAATGTTTCGAGAGGTTTTCGGCCTTGATCATCGATTCTGTGTCGTGCGTCATGGCATCACCGTTTCTGTTGTTCATATCTGCCGTTCTAAGTGATGTTGTTAAGGGAGTTACCTGTTGAAAACAGGTTTAATTAGCGATTACGCGCCATGGTATCAACATGTTAGTTTCAAATTAGTTTCAAATCAGAAAAATTCCGAGCCTGTTTTCAAATAATAATCTGCTTGTCATCATTCGGAGTAATGATGGTAGATTTCTTTGGAGGATCCCCCTTGGGATTGGAGATCGCCTCGTTGATCTGCCTCATTACATCCATGTAATAAGCCTGGGTGGCAAAGTATTCATTGATCAGGCTGTGCTTCTTTATTTTCTCAGTCAGATCGGTCATCTTTTGCTTATCTGGAACCTCGATGACGCTTCCTTTGCTCTCCAACTCCTGATACTTTTGTATAAAATCGAGATATTCCTCGAGGAGTTTCTTGGCTTCTTGGTCTTTGTCAAGTTTTTCAGAAAGATTGCGAAATCTCTTGACGATGTCGTTCTCATTCAACAAATGCCCCAAGCGGCTGGCGGCTTCCAGGATTTTTTCCATCTCTTTCTCCTCAAGAGATTAGTCTGAATTTATTGTTAAATCGAGGATTATACCGAATGCCCGGAATCGGAAAATACAATTTTTAAGGTTCTGTTTCAAGCTCCATGATAAATCAACTTATCAATCAGGATGAATCTCCCTATCTCCTTTCTGGAAGAGGACTTGATTCCTGTCATGTTATCAAATAAAATATCCAGTGCTATAGAACGGTAAAAGGGAGAATGTAATCGAGGTTGGGTACCCGGATCGAGTCAGCATGGGACTGCTTCTTTGAGGCATGTGGATGTTTTTATTGTTCACCTATATCCGACAAAAGGGTCCTGTAGCCGGTGTTATTACCCTGTTTCTCCTGCTGCCCCTGTTAACGTTTGAGATGAGCTGCGGCGGCGGCGGCGGAGGTGGTGGATCCTCCCATTCAACCGGAGGGCAGCAGTACGATCCGGTTTCACTTCTTTCGATCACTTTTCCGGATAAAGTGAATCTATCCGGGGCGACAACGATTCCTCCTCAATCTGCTCCTCTTTCGCAGCAGATCGTTTTCACATTCTCGGGCGTTCCGGCAGAGCCGATCTCTTCGTCTTCGATCGCGATTTATGCCGCAGTGGGAAACGACTATGCCGGACCTGAATCCGTTCTGGATCAGGATAATAATGTCGTTCCTGCAAGGGGGGATTTCGAGGTTTTCGATAACATTGTTGTTTTTACGCCGGACCTTCCGCTCCGGGATATCGATTTTTCATTGAACGCACTCCCTGAAGAAGTGCCCGGCCTGCTCCCTGCCGAAATTCTCGGGGTCGGGGTGCCTTATACGATCTATATTCCGCTGGGCACCTCGGCGTCGATTCCCAACCTGGAATGGATTCATCCCGATGTTCAGAATCCCACATATTTCATGACCGGTGATATTGCCAATCTCTATTTCAGCAACTTTTTCACCCTGCCTCCTTCCCTTGAGGAAACAAGCCCTCCGGACGGCGAAACCGATGTTTCGGTCAACACGATTACACCCGTAACAGGGCTTCCAGGTTTTGAAGAGTTCCATATTTCCTTCGATCAGCCCCTCGATGCCGGCCGGGACAATATCGAAGGAACCGATTTCGACGGCGACGGAGTCCGGGATCCCAACATCTTTTTACGCTGTTCCGATCCCCTTCTCTTTGCGGCTTTAAGCGGGAGTGTTCAGGACGGTCTCTTTCGTCTCGACAGGGACGATCCGGGGACATTTCTTGCAGACACGTTCCATCAAACGACCTATCTCGGATTTCCCTTGAGTCTCATCGATATCGTTGTCACCCGCCAAGGGACTCTCCTTGGGTTGGCAGGCGGAAACCTGTTTCGTGCCGACCCTTCAACCGGAGAGCTGACCGAAAGGGTCGATCTTGCTCTTCCCGGGTTGAAGGGATTGGCCGTTTCTCCCGACGGATTCGTCTATTCGGCCGATAGCTCGACGGGGATCCTCTACCGACTGACCCCGCCCGGTTATTCCGTTGAAGCAGTAGGCACTCTGTCCGATCCCGCCACCATCGCGGACCTCGCCTACGGCTATGATGACATGCTCTACCTCCTCCGTCTCGACTACAGCGGCGGTCCGCCTCAGTCCTTCATCGATCTCGTCGATCCGTCGAACGGAACCGCCGTTCCTCTCCTGGGAGGTTACAACAACGCTTTCGCTTCACTCACCTTTATCAGCAATGACACCCTTTGTCTCTTCGAGGAGGGGACGTTCATTCTCTGGGAAATGGATGTGACCTCGGGCGCGCTTGTTCAGAAGGGAATCGGGCCTTTCACATCGCCGGGGGAGGTTTTGGATCTGGCCACACTCTTTTACAACATGGATGTCGAACCGATCCTTCTCGAAAACGGAACTGATGGATCTCTCCTATCCATCAATCCGTGCGGCGTTCTACCTTTCGATACACGGATTGAGATCTTGGTGAGGAACCGGCTCAGGAATATCCGCTTCGGAAGCCTGGCGTCCGAAGAAAACGCCAAGCCCGAAGGGGCCAGGTGCGCCGCCGTATTCCGAACTCTTGATCCGGGCCTGTATGGCATCAACGAGGTCGACGATGTTTTTATAGAGGATTACGATGACAACGAATATGAGTCATCGGACCTCGACATGAATCATGCTCCCGCAACATGGAACATCAAGGATCAGGATCCGGGCGAACCCCCTTACGTGGACAATCTCTTGGCTTCCTTCGGGCTCGGCGGCTCGGGAAACCTGGGAGATTTTCTTCCTCAGGGAATCTTTCCAATCGTCATGCTCGATACGGACTATCAGAGATTCCCGCTTTATGACGGATCGACTCCCGACATCAAGGAGCCGCTCAGTGTAACGGGAGGGAAGTTTCATTTCAGGAATATTGTCATTCCCGTCGGCGTCACGGTTGTGGGCAGGGGATCGAATCCACTGGTGCTCACGGCAACGGGAGATGTCAATATCGGCGGAACGATCGATGTCAGTGGTATGAAAGGACACCATGACATTACATTTGATTCGGGATTCACTCCTGTTTTCGGCGGGAAAGGCGGTCCGGGAGGAGGGAGAGGCGGTATGAGCCAGCCCTCCATTCCAGAGGATTTCAGATCTCTGAAAGACCTGATCACTCCGGCTTTTGCCGAGCAGGGCTGGGGCTATTCCGATCTGAACCAGGTTGGGGGGCGCGGCGGTGAAACGGGCGCCGATTCGACGGATATCAAGATGAACGGCAACTCGCCCGACAAATACAGCCGCGGTGCAGGAGCAGGGGGCGGGTCATTCCTCACGATCGGAGATCCCGGCAGGGAAGGAATGGGCCGGTACGGCGTGATGGAGGACGGGACTCCCTATATCAGAGACGGGAACGCTCCCCCTTCGGGAGGGCTTCCGGGTGATCCCGTTTTTACCGACGGAAACCCCGATAACGACTTCTTCGGAGGGGTCGGGGAGTTGCAGACCCTGATCGGCGGCATGGGAGGCGGCGGCGGAGGAACTCGGTGGGATAGCTTGAATCCGGCTTCTCAAGGCGCTGTCCAGGGAACAATGTACCCGCCCTGCCTGTATGATGCAAAAGGAGGCGGGGGAGGGGGAGGATCGGGAAGCGTTGCGATTCATGCCATGGGATCGATAGTATTGACATACGAAAGCAAGATCCTGGCCATCGGCGGAGCAGGCGCCGGCGGTGAGCAGGTGGGGGCGGCCAACTTCGGCGGCGCCTCAGGAGGAGGCAGCGGAGGCGCCATCATTCTGCATTCCGGAGTCGGGATCACCTTGGAAGGATATTACTTGGGGCAGGCGGCGGAAGTCAATGTTTCCGGCGGGACTCCCGGCGATGCCAAAGAAAAGACCAAGTCCGCAACCGCCATTGGAAAAGGTTTTTGTAATCCCCTCCCTCCCAAACAGTACCCGCAGTTTTGCAGTTACTCCGAGGGGGACGGCGGCCAGGGCGGGTACGGAGTGATTCAGCTCCAAGTGGATGATCCCGCGAATAAGATCACCATTCACCCCGATTCCTTCGTGGGTGCCACAATTGTGGAAGTGGACTGGGGGAATTTGAGCCCAAAGGGCTTTGATTTATACAAATTCACCTACGTAACCGATCCGGTGGTCGATCCTTACAAGACGGTCGCTACGCTTTCCTCCAAGTCGTACGGACTTTCAAAATGGATCGACATGGGACTGACAATCAGACGCCCGGCGATTCAGGTGGGTCCGGACCTGATCAATCCTCCCGTGTTTCTGGGCTTCGAAGGAACGGATTCATTGACGGGCACGGTGATCACCGAAGCATCCGGATATGTCAAGAACTCGGGGATACCCGATTTCAATGACATTGAGGTCGATTCGCCCGACCTGTTGATTGCAGATTATATCGCTTCGGATAATGATGTTATCGTTGAATTCCAGGGCGCCATGGCGGCTGTTCCGGGGTCCGCCGTTCCGGGAAAGCCATACAGCGCCTGGACCGCCGACATCACGTCTCTGTCGGGGTATCAGTTTGTTCGTTATCGCATTAATCTCGATGTGTCCAAATCGGGAAACCCGACAATCTACTCGACACGCCCCCAGGTCAACCTGACCCGGCTCCGGATGCGCTATTGATCATCTCCCTTTCGAGCTCCTTTTTTTTGATTTGACGAAGCTCCGGCGCAGCGGATTTTACGGCCGCAAAAAAGAATTCATGCATGCAACATGCAGGCAAAAACAGAGTTACCGACTGGATGAGAGCACCTATATCACTGCCGGCAATGCTTTGTTCTTCGAAATTGCCGTTGTTTCACCACGTGTGATCTGATAAAAACCGATTTTTAATCATTCTGAAATCGTTACAACTTCTTGTCTGGCAGAGGGGTACTTGATGCAAGACGGGAAAGGTCGGTCCTCTGTCCGGAAACACGGCCACAACACCATATCGATTCAATTTCTCAACGGTCCGAGAGAAGGGGAAGTTCTCCCTCTCGAGGGAGAAAGAATCACCATCGGCAGGAAGAGCGACAACACGATTGTCGTGGCGGATTCGAACGTCTCCGGGATTCATGCCGAGATCATTTTCGAGGGGGGAGCCCCTGTTATAAGGGACCTTGGCTCGACAAACGGCGTCATTCTCGAAGGCCGCAGGGTTGATGAGGAAATTCTGTCGGAAGGGGACAGGATCAGACTGGGCCAGACAGATTTTGTAATCCTTCAAAAAAAGCCGAAGCCTCCCGGTGATTCTCAGGCAGAAGGCATGGGTGAAGTCCATGTCATCCACGACATCAGACCGGCCAGGCGGGGTCTTGGAGGAGTCATTCTCTTTGTCGTTCTCCTCGTGGCCTTGGGGGGAGCCGGGTATTACTACTTTTTCCGTGCCAAGGAGGGAGGGGTTATTGGATCCGTTCCTTCTGTTGAGGGCAATCTGGCGGCCCGCGGCTGGTCTTTCGAAACCCCTTCGTCGAAAGATGCGGAAGGAGACGTATGGGATCTCGAGAGCCGGTCTCCATCCCGCTTTGTCAGAACGAGAATCAAGACCCGCTCCGGAATTCATGGCCTCTTTGTCGACATGCCTGACGGCAGCTACGCCGCCGCCGTACGAAACGAACGGATCAAGATCAACGCGCGGCGCCAATATAAAATCTCCCTTTGGGCCGCTATCCAAGGAGACATTGTTGTTTCTCTCAAAGCCGACTTCCATGGGATTGTTCCGGGATTGAAGGGAACAAACGGCTCTGAGAAGAGAGCGTCCTCCTATCTGGGAACAGAGGAGCTGGGTTTCAGCAGCAACGATGACGGTCTTTTTCATGAGATCGCCGAAGTCTTTACGCCCCCAGCCAACACCGCCGCCCTCGATCTCAGAATCGTGGCTGCCGGTCGTGGAAGGGCGTATGTCGACGATCTGGGATTTTTTGAGGAACAGTCTGTTGATGAAAAAGATCAGGTCGAAATGTCCGGTGTTCTGGCGTTCAGGAAGAAGAGGGGCGGCTTCGAAATGCTTCGAAATCGAAAACCACTGCTCTCCGCCGGACGGCTCCTTATCGTGCGTGACGCCGAAAGCGGCGATTTCGAAACCATGGATTCCGATGCCAGTGGATTCAATGACAAGGAAGGGCTTCAATTCGCCGGTCCCGGAACGGGGCTGCTCAGGATATCCCACACATTCGACAGAGGGGAAGGGGGCTTCAGGACAGGTGTCTCGGTAGACGGTGCGGATAGAGCGGCTTGTCGGGAGATCCGGTACTGTTATGATCTCAGACCCGGTTATTCGGAAGCGGGTGTGGGGCTTTTCATGGAAGATGAATTCGCTTCGTTCAGCGAGGCTTTTCCCGCCAGGATGGCCCGAGCCGTCATGTTCGGCGGGCAGCATGAAAGGCTCAGGGTCTCCTTCGGGACTGAAATTCCGGTGACGGCGGTGCCTGGAGAAAAGGGCGGGCTGAGTGTTCAGTGCATCTTGAAGCCCGAAGCCGGAATGAGCCGCACTTTTTCAATCAAAGCGGATTTTTCAGACGAATACAAGGAAGCCCAGAGGCTCGTCAAAGACGCGGCCAGGGCGGAGGCGTCGAAAAGGTTTGGCGATGCCAAGGGCCTGATCGACGAAATCGAGAGCAAATACCCCTTTATCGATTCAGTGGTTCACGAAGCTTCGCAGATCAAGATCCGGATTGAAAAGGAAAAGAAGCGGATCAGGGACGGGATCGGCGAACGCCTGATGAGCGCGAAGTTTTTGCAGAATCCCGACCTCTTTGCCGCTCTCGAGGACGATTGCAGGGAGGCGCTTCGCCTCCTTCCCAATGACGCGGATCTCCGAGTCGATTTAAAGAAAGTCCGGGACGAATGGAAGGAGATGCGCCAGACTCTCGAAGACGAGAAAGCGGAAAGGCTTTGCTTGATTGCGATAAATCTCCACGAATCGCGCACCCGCGGCGAAACGGTTTCCCTGATTCTGGATTACATGCAGGAAAAGTACCCCGATTCCGAGTGGACCAGAAAAGCTTTGGAATCGTGTCAGGAGTGATATGTCCAAGATCGGAATAGGCATTGATTTCGGCTCCGACTCGCTGAAGGTCATTGCGGGCCGTGACAAGGGCGGGGTGTTTCAGGTTCTGAGATCGGGTTTTCTTAAAAGGTCCGATGGTGTGGACGAAACGGATCTCAGCGCTCTTCTTACGCGCTGGAAGCTCAAGGGTGATGCCACGATCGGCGTCACAGGGCGGGACATGATCATCCGCTACACCCAGCTTCCTCCCATGCCGGACTGGCGTTTGAAACAGGTCATGGGTTTCGAGATCGCCGACTTGTCTCTCCAGTCGGGGGGGGATCTCTCTGCGGATTTCAACCGGCTCCACATCCCGGCTTCCCTTTCCGAAGACGACACCATCATGCTGACGCTGATCAAGAACCTCTTGATCCAAGAGCGCACAAGCGCTCTCGGCGATTGCAAGGTCTCGGTGAGGTGCTTCACACCCAACGCCGTTGCTCTTTACAATCTTCTCGTCAAGATCGGTGAGGCGGGAGAAGGCACGGTGATGGCGACCAATATCGGGGCGGAATCGATGGACATCGCCATAGCCAGGGATGGAGCGCTCATATTTGCCCGCAACG
This sequence comes from uncultured Phycisphaerales bacterium, assembly GCA_964633825.1. Taxonomy (GTDB): domain Bacteria; phylum Planctomycetota; class B15-G4; order B15-G4; family CAYZWU01; genus CAZWHE01. Next base: position 32,998 of record CAZWHE010000014.1, read on the forward strand.
TTTCGGGCGGTTCCGATCTTTTCAACAGCGCCCTGAAGGAGTCATTCGGTTTCAGCGAAACCAAGGCCGAAAAGCTCAAAAAGAAAATGGGCCGGATCCTTGTCCGTGACGACGCAACAGGCTTCTCTCCCCAAGAGGAAAAGCTGGCGCGGAGCCTCTCCGGCGCCGCCGGCAGAGTCTATTCGATGATCCAGTCTTCTCTCATGTTCTGCAAAGCCCAGATCAAGGTCGCCGATCTCGAGCTCGACCGCCTGTTTATTACGGGCGGCGGCGCCCGCCTCCGAGGTCTCTCCGAATATCTGGCCGGCAGCTTGGGCGTGGACGTCGATCTTCTCGATCCCGTCGACCTTGTCGACGCGTCGCAGCTCGACTCTCCAGAAGATTTTTCGGACCGGGGAATGGAGCTGTCGACCACGCTCGGTCTGGCTATGATGTCGGTGTACGACGATGCCTACTCCATCGAGGTTCTTCCCGAAGAGGTCAAAAAGCGGAAGCGGTTCACCGAAAAGACGCTGTTCGGAATCATTGCCGGCGTTGTCCTTCTTGTTTTTCTCGGCCTCAGTTTCTATCTGGCCAAAAAAGATTACGAGATTCTCAAGAAGGACACGGCCCGGACGCGATCGGAGTTGAAAAAGCGCCGCAACAACACCAGCCTGGCACAAACGCTGCAAAACGAAAACATCAAGTTCGTGAACGAAATCTCTTTTCTCGAGCAGAAGATCGTGGGAGGAACCGGCCTGACCCTGGCGCATCAGCTGATTCAGGAACACCTTCCCGAAGAGCTCTGGGTTTCGTCGATTGTGGTCGATCGGGGTCAGGATCAGTTGTCCCCCACCCCCCCCCCCCCCCCCCCCCCCCCCCCCCCCCCCCCCCCCCCCCCCCGCGGAAAGGAACGGGGACGTCCTCTCCAACAGTCATTTACCGAGTTTGCTCAGAAACTCCGACTGTCTCCCTCTGTTGCCGAGATCATTCCGCAGGCAAGCCACAACGTGGCCCGGGATTTTTCATACTCTCTTCTTATCAGCTTTACACGGTATCCCAATCTAGAGGAAGACTGAGCCGATGGACTTCACCGAAATCTGGCAGGAACATCGAATGTTCATCACACTGGTGGTGGCCGGGCTCCTCGTCTTGATCATCGGCCAGGTCGTTGTCTCGGAGATGTATCCCGTTGATATGGAGAGGAGGGCGCGTTCCAAGATATTTTCAGAAACCAAACGCCTTGATGCTGTTTCGGCCGATGTGCTCTCGAAAGTCCGGCGGGACAACGAGAGATACCGGGAACAGCACGAGAAAGTCCTCGAAAGGGTTCATTTCGCTCCCCGGGACAAGTACATTCTCAAGCCTTCGGAGCCCTCCGATGTTCAGTATTTCAGGATCATCAGCCAGGACCGGGAGAACCTTGTCGAGGGCGCGAAGATTCTCGATATCACAGTGGCCGACAATCTGGGCATGCCCGATCTGTCGCCGACCCGAAAGAAAGAGATTCAAAAGACGCTGATCGGCCTCGATATCGTGAACCGTGTTGTCGAATTCGCTATCGAGTCCCGTGTCCGCGAGGTGCGGTCGATCAATCTCGTTCCAGAGACGGGACGCCGGAAAAAAGGATTCGTCGAGGAACAGAGAGTGCGTTTCAAAATCACCGGAAGCGCAGGCTCCATCGCGGCATTTATGGAAAAACTTCAAAGCCAGGACGAGTTTCTGGCCGTGGACAGCGCCGTTCTCAAGTGTCTTGATGGAGGAGGCAAGGAAATCGAAGCCGACATTACCGTGTCGGCGCTGACCGTTGTGAAAGAAGAGATGTAGTCATTTTTCAGGCGAATTTTTCAGGCGAATTCATGCCGGGAGCGTTCCCCGGCGGTTTTCCGATGGAAAAGATCGAAATCGCATGAACCGTATCAACAAGGAACAAATCCTGTTTCTGCTGACGCTGGTCGTTCTCGGCGTGATGGTATACTTTCGTTATAACGATCAGGTATCCAGATCCCGAGTTCCCAAGTCGGGGACCTATGCCTGGACGCCGATCAATGAGTGTCCGGATGTTCGTTTTCTCGGGGAGGAAGACGAATACTATTCTTCTGCCGGGCGCAACGTCTTTATGCCGCCGCAGGATTGGACCCCGCTCGCGCCGCTCCGTCTCGAATCCCCTCCGCTGTTGGAGCTTCTGCCTGTCTGGCCTTACCCGGAACCCTCCCTTTCGGAAGAGTTCTACGAGGTTTATGCGCTTCCTCTTCCGGGTGTTTCCCATGCCGGGGAGGAGACGGCCGAAGGTGAAGAGGTCCCGGCGGAAGAGTCCGAGCCGAATGAAACGGATGGCGCCGCTTCCGCGGTCCGGGTTGACCTTGCCGAGATCGAGGAGAAAGATCCCTTAGAGGCCCTCAAGACTCAGTATGATTGGATCAAACTGAGTGGACAGAGACAGCCGATTTTCGGACAGGTCTTGAACCAAGACAAATTCAGCCTCTTGAAGAGCGGATCGACCGATTCGATCAGGCTGAAACGCCTGATCGTCCGGTCTGGGAAATGGGCCGAGATCTTTGATTATGAGCGGGATCGAATCGAGGAGTTCGGTTTCGCGGCAACGGTCACCAATCTTTTCCAGCAGGAAAAGATGAAGATCATCCCCAATGCAACCAATATCGCCAAGATGCAAGAACTGGCGCGCTGGTGTATCGACAAACTGGACGAAGATCCCGAAGCCGTTGCATATGCCGTCGAGATGGCGCGCATGGCCATCGATCAGGATCCCCTTCTGGGCCGGTCGCATCTCCTTCTTGCCGACATCTACGAGACCGCTTTCGATCTCGAGAATGAACTGCTCGCTCTGAGGAAAGCGTTGGAATGCACGATCCGGGAACCCGGGATTCATGTTCGGTACGGCCGTATCCTGGAACGATACGGTCTCGACGACGCAGCGGAAGACGCATACAAGGAAGGGTTGAGAATCCGTCCCGGAGATGCCGAGTCTCTCATGACATTGGGAGACCTGCAGATCGAACACGGCGAGTGCAAGGACGCTCTCTATAACTACGAAGAAGCCCTCCGCTCACCAACGCTCACTTCTGATATGAAGGCGGAAGCCCTGATCCGGCGCGGGAGAGGTCTTCTCGCACTGAATCGAATTCCCGATGCCCTTCAGGAGGCGGGACGGGCAATCCACTTCGACGACGAGGAGCCCGAAGCATGGAATCTGAAAGGGAGTGTTGCCTTTGCAGGAAGAGATCTCGAAGGAGCGCAGGAGGCTTTCCGGAAAGCGCTCGAAATCGCGCCCGACAACGCCCGGTTCCTGGCCAATCTCGGCGTCCTTCTCCTCAGGCGGGGGGAGACCGAATCCGCAATTCAGCTGTTTGCGGAATCAGCAGCTCTCGATCCGTTTCATGCATGCCGGGTTTTGGCGTCCACGGGGTTTGTCTGGGAGATGCTCGGCGAAATCGAAAAAGCGCGCGCCAGTTATTCCGCGGCCGTCGAGGTCGAACCGGACAACGTTTACGCCCTTTATCTCCTGGGCCGTTTTCAGCGCCGCATGGGTGAATCGGACGAAGCCGAGAAAACCCTGAAGCGCGTCCTCAGGATCAGGGGGAGAATGGGAAGCGTCCTCGGCGAGCTCGGATATGCATGCCTGTGCGAAGGCAAGTATGAGGACGCCGACTTCTATTTCAAAGAGCTCCTGAAAAAGAGAGAAAAGAAGGATTACAGGATCCTCTTTCTCCAGGGCATCGCCTGCTTGAGGCTGGGTAAGAGCGGCGAGGCGGAAAGGTATTTCAGCGAGGCCGCGGCATCCGCCGGGGGCGGCCAGAACCCCGAGCTCCTGAACGGCCTGGCCGTTGCCGCATACAACCAGAACAGGGTGGACGATTCCATGAGCCACCTGGCCCGGGTCATTCGTCTCTTTCCCGAAGAGTCGCAGGATCCGGATTATCTCTTTGCTCAGCGATCCCGTTCAGCCATCGAGACGCACAGGCTCAAGAGCCAATGGATCGACCGTTTCAAAAGAAAAGAGATTAAGAACGAGTGGGAGAAAGTCCAGAGGTACGGCCCGCTTGTTTTCATGAGCAGGAACAGGGTCCATTTCCGGGGAGTGCAAAAGCAGGGCATGGAAGGAGACATGACCCAGCTCAGGCGCGTTCTGCCCGGCAAGGAGTTCAGGGCTTTTGAAGCGGAGCTCATGACCGGGGAGGAACACCAGGGGATCATGGGTATCTTCATCGGAACCTACATGCGCACCAGCGCGTCTCAAAACCTGCCCCAGGCCGAGATCCGCTTGGGTATCGATCATGAGGGGCGTCTCCTTTACCGCATCGTGGATCAAAACAAGCTCGTCGAGGACTGGCAGGAAGTGGAAGGCCGCGTCTTCGAGAAAGACGTTCCCGTCAAGCTCGGGTTCGAAGTCGTCGACTATGAAAAGGGCATCATCCGACTCCTGGCCGATGACGGTCCGGTTCTCAATGACCGGATCGTCAAGAAGCTGAGAAAGATCCAAAGGCCCGTCACCCTCGGGATCTTCGGCGTTGCTTCGGGCGGCCGGAAAGTCGATTTCACTACCGGCTATGTCCGGATGGTCAAGACACGTTAAGTGGTCCGATTCGTAATTACGGTGATGTTTGCCGGAGCGGATTTGGCACTATCTTGTTCCCTGGCTTGCCAGGGAACAAGACGGAATCGTATTAACGGAGAAATACGATGACGACGAGCGACACTGGATTCGGACCAAATGCGCCCGGCCCTTCGGGAAGCTTGATTTGCCAACCCTCTCTTCGTTGCAACTCCTCCGAATATCTATCTAATATGCGTCGTCGTTGCGCCTTGACATCGACGGCAAATCAAGCTTCAAACGTTACCGTATTTATGAAGAGGATCACTCGGGAAGACGCCATGGGCAACAGTGCGGGATTCAGCCTCATAGAAATCCTTGTGGTCATTACCATCATCGGGCTGTTGATCGCCATCTCCGCAGGGACTTACAGTTCATTCGTCACACGCGGTGAGATCGCGAAGACACGGAACCTCTTGGAAAATCTGAAGGTTTATGCCGAAGAGTACAATAACATCATGGGATCTTTTCCCCCGAGCACGCTCAGCCAGCTCGGGGTCTCCACGACAGGAGATACCGCCAACGAAGGGATCGAGGCTTTTGTTCTCGCGCTTTACCGGAAAGGATATTCGGGGCCGCGGCCCGATTCGGCATCGGAGCTCGTCAACACGGACGACGACGAAGCCAACAAGAATGTGAGCGACTTCGGAACGCGGGTCCTTCTCGAATTCCAGGATGCATGGGGTAATCCCATCGTCTACTTCAACAGCCGGGATTATGGAAAACCGTTTCCCTACTTTCTCGAGAATCCCGAGGTCGATCGCGAGACCGTGGAGATACGTGCTCTCAAGAACCCGGTAACCGGGACTTATTTCAACTTTGACAGCTACCAGATCGTTTCCATCGGTCCCGACGGCGTCTTCGACACGGAAGACGATATCTGCAACTTCACCCGCCAGGAATGATGAAGAAGAGATTTAAAACCGATTCAAGCCGGCGGCGCTGCCGCGAAGCCGAAGGTTTCGGCCGCGAGGCCGGCGGTTTCGGCCGCGAGGCCGGCGGTTTCGGCCGCGAGGCCGGCGGTTTCGGCCGCG
>CAZWHE010000014.1:38722-42462 GCA_964633825.1 uncultured Phycisphaerales bacterium
AGGCCGGCGGTTTCGGCTACCCGGCCGGAGGAACCGGCCGGGTAGCTAACGGCTTCACCTTGCTCGAGGTGATGGTCGTTCTTCTCCTGATCTCCATCCTGATGGGTATCGGTGTGGGAGCATTCAACAAAGTCGGCGGCGGGCCTGAACTGGCGAAAAGCCGGATCAAGGACGTTGTCGGCACTACACGGCTTCATGCGATACGAGAGAGGGCTTCGGCCGTTGTGCTCGTGGAGCCCGAGCAGAATCTCGTAACCGGAATCGGCTGGAGAAACGTGGGATGCTGGCACTTCGAGGAAAAATCGGAAAATGAATCCTCGGGCTTTCCGGTCGGAGCAGGGATAAGCGGCGCTCTCGTAACCCGGGGAGGCGTGATCGGAAACTGTCTCTCCATGGCGGGCGGAAGAGCGCCGGTCGCAACCATACCGGCCCAGCCCTCCCTGAGCCCCGTGTCGGGCGTGTCGGTCGAGCTCTTCGTCTTTCTCAAAACGCCGGGTGAGCGGAATTTGGTCAAAAAGGGCGAGTTCTTCTACCTGAAAATCGACGATGAGGGACGGCCATATTGCGGCATCAAGGTGAAGCGGGGTTTCGATAAACAAGCGGGCGGAGGGGAAGTTTTCCAGCTCGGCAGCGATGAAACGACACTCCCCCTGGGGAAATGGGCGAAGGTCTCCATGCATTTCAACGGCTATATGCTCACCCTTTCCGTGGACGGGATCATACTGGCCAGGGAGTACTTTACCGGCGGGGCGCGCCTCCTCACCGACCAGGTGACGTCGATCGATATCGGAGGCGAGATGACCGAGACCGAAGGGGACACTGAATCCCGCTGGCTCGTCGATGAGCTTCGCATCGGCGCCGCTGTCCCGGGGGACATCATCCCGCTTCCCGATGTTGTCAGCCTCGCCGGGAAAAGGCGGACTATCCATTTCGACAGGGACGGCCGCCTCGACCGCAACTGCCACACCGCGCCGGTGACGATCTCTTTTGTGCACGGTGAATCACGCCGAATCGAGATGACGATCGGGCTATTCGGGGAGATCAGGTAAATCATGAGTGGCCGGAGAAGTGAAAAAGGCGTGGCGCTTATCATGGTGATCGTCGTTTTGCTGACCCTCATGGTGATCGCCACACCCTTTACTGTTTCCATGCGAAACCAAAGCCGCTCAGCCACGGATCTCCTCAACCAAGAACGGGCCCGGCGTGACTGTGAGTTCCTCCGGAACTCCCTTCTCGAACGCCTCAAAAACACACATCCCGATCTCGACTATCTCACTCCTCTCGTCGATGATGAGAGCGAGTGGGAACTGGACGCATCCTCGATTCCCTTCGGCCTCGAAGGGACGGAGAACCTCAAGCCGATCTACAGCGCCCGAGCCGAAGATCTCCAGGGCCGTATCAACATGAACACGGCATCCATCTATCTGATCGCCAATCTTTTCGGGTGCCGGACAACCGTAACCGGCAAGCCGGAAGAGGGGGTAAGCATCGAAAAAAGCATGGCAACCCTCGAGGTGCTCGATGCCGGGCGCTTTCCTTCAGAGGGCCTGCTTTGGGTGGAGGGGGAGCCCATTCTCTACAACAGCCGTACCGATGATGTCTTTCACGACTTGGTTCGCAATGTGGAGCTGGCCAATCTCGAGAACGGTATAGAATCGATCCATCAAGCCGGAACGGATGTGCTCGATTTTCGTTCCTTCCTTCTCGCCACGTACTGTTACAAACGGCGGCCGGGGAATTTCGCCCTCTTCAACACGATCGAATCGATCCGTAATATCGCCGTTCACGGCGAAGAATCTCTGGAGAGAGCGGCTCTGGACGGAATCGAGGGATTGATCACGGTCCGGTCGGGACTTCCTTCAGGGCGGACCTTCGTTAATCCTCAGAGGGTTTTGGCCGCCGAGTCGGACAACTCCCCGATCGGCGAGGCACATCTGCTCCTCGTGGAAAACGGCCGCTATATCGGTTCGGGCAGCATTGTGAGGATCCGTATCGACGGCGGCCGGAAAGAGGACGATGTCCATTATTCTCTGGTCATCCGATCCACTCCTCACGGCGGTGGATCATGGACCGTGCTTCTTCAAGAGCCGCTTCCCTTCGAGCTTCCGTCGGACGGCGCCGTGATCGATGTGGCGGCGCGCCATCCCGTCAATGTGAATACGGCCGGTGCCGATGTCGTCAGGGCCTGTATCGAGGGGCTCGGGATCTCGAATTCCTTTTCCGCATGGAACTCTTCCATCGGCGCTGGGATTATCTCGGCAACAGAGGCCCGGGTTATCGCCGAGCGGATCTGCGGGACGACTCATTCGGGGTGGCTCGAGCTCGATACCCTGCTGCAGGATCTCGTCGAAGAAGACAACGGAATTACCGAGTCCCACCGCTGGGCGGTCATGATGAACGCGTTGAATTCGAATGACGCTCTCTTGAGAGGCGGAACCGCTCCCTTTACTTTCTCTTCGGGCGGTTACTTTTCCGTCGAGACGGCCGTCTCTCTCGACTACCGCCAATCGGGCCGAGAAGCCGCCAGGCAGTTCATGCGCGAAATCGTTCACCCTGCGCCGACCCATCCCGTGATGCATCTCTTTCACACCCAGGCGGTCTTCGAAGAACAGCGCCGCCTGACCAGGGAAGGCCGGTGGTATGCAACGCTTCCCAGGAACCTGAACGTACCGAGCGGTCTTGATCAGCCGCCGTCTCTCCTCGACCCTGTCGTGGAACAAGGCCTCGTTCCTTCACATGAGGACGAGGGATGTGCTTTTCACCTGGCGCCCGAGCGCACGGCCGGTGACCGGGCGATTCATTTCGATTATCAATCGGAGTACACAAAATCTGGGAATTCAACGGACGGGAACGGCTCGACGGGGGCCGCACCGGCGGTCTGTCCCGATCTCGCGGGCTATATTACAGGTGACGAAGTGATCCGGCTTTCCACTTTCGACTCCCCTGTTTCATTGCTTGACGGCCCTTTTGCCAGGGTCTGGCCCTTTTCGGTGGAGCTCTGGTACCGGTTCGACGAGCTGGGGGGCGAGCACTATATCTTCGACAGCGGCGCGTTCGAAGAATGCGACAGGATTTATCTCTTTCATGACGGGGAGGACCTCGTTTTCCGCGTGGCCGATGTTTCCGAGCCCGTCTCGGCGCTCGATCCCGACAGCCCCATCGAGCACGCCGAGATCCGCTATGGGTTCGGGGATCTTCCCCTCGAGGAGGGTGTTTTTTACCATATCACGTGCATGGCCAAGGGGACGAAGCCGTCAGACCTCGCCCTCTTCATCGACGGCGTTCCCCGGGGGAAGAGATCGTTCCAAACGAGGCTGGCCGGCTCCCTCGAAGGCGCTCCACCGACGATCTATACGGGGTCCAAGCCCACGGTGCGGCCGCCCGTGACACGCGTTGAGGTGGAGGACGCCTCCATGTTTCCGAGGGAAGGAGTTCTGCGGATCGGAATGGAGCTTCTCGAGTATTCATCGCACGACGACGACACGTTCTTCGTGGGTCCCGACTGGGGAGAGAGGTTCGGCGGAAGAGCGGTCCGGGACTCCTTTCCACAAAACCATCCCGCAACGGAGATCGTCGAGCTTTACGGGTACACGTCTCCCCTGAGAAGCGAGCTCATCCCCAACGGCGAGGTCGCCATGGGGGGGACGCTCGGCCGTTTCAAGATCGCAAAGGTCAATCCGGAAGAGGTCGACACGGTCTCCATCTATGCGACAACCAAGTGGGGGGATTATCCTCTGGGC
>CAZWHE010000015.1:0-29596 GCA_964633825.1 uncultured Phycisphaerales bacterium
GACCGCCGCTGATGTAACTCCCCGGCGCCACCCACACGAAGCCCTGCGGAGTGAGACCTTCAGGAAGCAGGTCGCCGTGAAAAGCCTTATCGCCCGTTCCTTCCCGTGGGTCGGGAAAGGGGAGGTATATTGGAATCCGGAGATCTTCGTGGCCGGAAGCTCTCAGCACCAGGAGATAGGAACCTTCTTCGAGATCGAGCTCCAGTCCTTCGAATGGAACTGTTCCCAAAAAACTCGCTGATCCGAAAACCAAGGGATTGGCCGTGATCCTGGTTTCAAGACCCGGCGCGGCTCCTTCCTCGATAACAAGATCGATCGGCCGGCCGGCGCGCAGAAAACGGAGCACCACTCCGCCGTCGGGCGCCGGGTAGGTCAGAAGCTCCGCCGGACCGACCGGCGTGATGCCGGTGAGTCTGTTGAAGGACTCAGGTGCGTGATCGGTTTTTGCTCTCTTGCGTGTCGCAAGTGCGAGGGGCTTCGCCTTCCCCCGGATCTCAACGGGCATGCTGTTTCTCGCTGTATCGCATTCCTCGTCGGCCCATTCCAAATCGTAAAATTCCGCCAGCTCACGATTGTTGTACTGGCATATTCGATCGTAAGGTCGGACACCCGCCGACAGCGCCGGGTCGTCATCGACAGCGGCGACGTAGACTCCTTCCCCCGCCGGATGGGGCCCGATCAAGAGGACAAGATCCCCCTTCTCGATCCCGGCCACGGCGGCGAGCGAGCCTTCTTCGACGCGAAGAACCTCCAGGCAAAGGTCTCCTGGATAAAACCCCTCGTCCAAAACAGGCGGGGCGCTCCCGCTCTTCGAAGCCATATGGACCGGAAGGGGCACCAGGCGCTTCCATCTTCCCTTGGGACTGACTCGATCGTAAGGAAGGTATTTGAACAGATAGGCCTCTGCTCCGTCGGGCATGGACGTGATCGTGCAGGCGGTCACGGGATTGAGGCGCTCGGAATACCGTCCCTCGCTGTCGTATTGCCGAACCAGGTCGCGAAGAACCCCAAGGACTTCCATCCGGCAATAGACGGCCGATTGCTCCCAAAGCTCGTAATAGAAGCCAGCCAGAAGCCGGCCTGTCTCGGCTCGTCCCGGAAGCTTATGATCCGCGAAATGGTTGGCGGCGTCGCGGCATGCGAAAAGGAGAGGGACTCTGACACTCTGGAGATCTTCTTCGCAATCAGAGACGCTCTGCTGCAGTCTCTGGAAGGTTTCGCGCTCTTCGCGAGGCCTATAGACGGTGATTGACTTTTGTTTCTCCCTCTGGAGATCCTCATTCTGCAGGTGATACAGAGCCCAGACCTTCGCAAACTCTTCGTACCTGCGGCGCACCTCGAAGGCCAGGTAGAGATGCCTGAGAGTGCTTCGCAGGTCGGGGCTTATCAGATCGCCTGCGGTTTCGGCCTTCTTCTTTATCATGCCATACACCGCGGCTGTCGCCTTTTCACGACCCTCCTTGCCGGGATCGCCGCAAAGCTCGTTCAGTTTTTCCTCGAAAGCGGCTTTCGCGGCCTCGAACTCTGTGGAGTCCGAAAAGTCCTCGAGAAGTTCCTCGAACGACAAAAAGGCGGCTTCAAAATCCCCTTTTATCAAGGCGCTCCTGCCGGCTTCCAAGACATCCTGCCTGAGAACGGCCTGCTGCATGATCTGGATTCCCTTCCACAGGGCCAGACTCAAAATCATCGCGAAAAACAGGCCGGCCGCTATCACCGAGGACGGATTGCGGCGTGCCCACTTGAGGCTGCGCGTGATCGGGCCGGAAGGGCGGGCCCGGATGGGACGGGACTCGAGGAAAGCGCCGAGGTCTACGGCCATCTCTCCCGCGCTTTCGTAACGGGAAGCCGGGCTCTTTTCCATCGACTTCTGAACAATAGTATCGAGATCCCTCGGCACCTGGGGATTCTGCTTCCTTGGCGGTGTCGGCTCCTTGACGAGAATCTGCCGCAATATTTCCCGGGCGTCGCTGCCTTCGAAAGGAGGCTTGAGCGCGAGCATCTGGTAAAGAGTGGTGCTGAGCGAGTAGACGTCGGCCCGGCCATCGACCCTCTTCTTGCCGCCTGCGATCTGCTCGGGGGCCACATAGTGGGGTGTGCCCAGGAACTCCCCCTCCATGGTTATGGTCTTCGTGCTCACATCGAGAGCGAGCCCGAAGTCAAAGAGCAGGGGAACAGCCTCGCGAGTGATGATAATGTTGGAAGGTTTCACATCCCGGTGAACGATCCCGTGGGCATGGACGTGTTCGAGAGCGTGAGCGATCCCCTTTGCGGCGCGGCAGGCAAACTCGATGTAGGAGCAGGCGAAACCGGGCGGGACCGGAGTTCCATCAAGATCCCCGCTTTCCAAAACCCGCCGGGCGACCACACGCCATACATCCAATCCTGTCAAGAGCCTCAGGGGCTTCCTTGTCAAAGCCGTCAGGATTTCCTCCAGGGTGGCTCCGTGAACATAATCCATTGCGAAAAAGAGGACGTCGTCCTCCTGGCCCACTCCGTGTACGGTGACGATGTTGGGGTGTTTCAGCTTCGCGATGGCGGACACCTCGCGGCGGAACCGGCTGACCGCTCTCCGGTTGGCCATGAAGCTCGGGGAGAGAACCTTGACCGCCACCCGGCGGTTCAAAGGAAGCTGGACCGCTTCATAAACGATCCCCATGCCGCCGCGGCTGATTTTCCGCAACAGGCGGAATTCCCCTAGACGGCGGCCTTTGCCCGGCTGCGGCATGACCGGACCGCCCATGATGTCTTTCAGACGATTGTAGGCCTCGAACCTCTTCTTCAGTTCGTTGGCCAGGTCCGGGTGGCTCTTGTAGAGACGACCGGGATCGGCCTCCTTTCCGGATTCGAGACCAGTGATGAAGCGCGCAAAGATCTCGGCCGCTCTTGTGGCTTCGTTTTTCTTGGAATTCAAGACTCCTTACCCTCTAGACGTGCAGGACGGTTTCGTAAAAGGGAAAAAAACATTCGCAACGATCGAATCTCGGCCCGGCCTCTCCGGGAGAGAGGTTCTGTTTAAAGAGAGAAATCTCGGTCCCGTCAGGACATTCGATTATACAAAACAGGGATTACTTCTCCGTAACAGGCGAAAAGTATTTTCCAGCCGCATGATACTGAATCATGGTTTATAAACACACTCCCGCGCCGCTTCGGCGAAGGCGCGGAGGTTGCGCGGCGGCGCCTCGAAGAAGTGGTCGCACGCCGACATGATGTAGCCCCCGTCGCACCCCACCTTCTCAAAGAGGGTGCGGACCATGGCCCGGATGTCGCTCTCGCTCCCCCGCGTGAGGAGGTTGATCTGGTCCATGCCGCCGATCAGGGCGATGCGGCCGCCAACCTTCTCCTTGAACTCCCAGGGCTCGCTGTTGCCGCCCACACCGGGCGGGGAGAGGGTTTCCGACGCGTCGCACCCGTTGGCCGCGATCATCTCCTCGATCCCGCTCGTTCCGCCGCACGTGTGGTAGACCACCCTGAACCCGAGCGCATGGAGCGCGTCGTGGAGCTTGCGGTCGTAGGGAAGGCAGAACTCCTCGTGGATCTTGGGAGAGATGAGCGTTGTGGACGACGCCCCGCCGCCCGTTTCCACGAGGTCGTATTTCGCGCCCTTCATCGTCTCGATATGGCCGAGCTTCTTCTCGAGCAGGATCGACAGAAACTCGTGAACCCAGCCCGGCCTGTCGAAACAGGCCAGGATCAGGTCCTCGGGATCGACGAGGCAGGCCGCGTGCTGCCAGCAGCCGGCCTGGTCCCCCCAGGGCATGCCGCGCAGGATCCCGCGATCGCCGATCTTGTCATAGAGCTTCCGGGGCGTTTCCACGTCAAGGGCGGGGACGGGCATGTACTTCCGGATCAGCTCGATATCATCGTCCCTCTTGACCATGAACTCGGCGACCCACGTGGTCATCCTGCCGCCGGCCGTCTTGTAAGTCAGCTTCCCGCCCGGCGTGGCGACCGTATGGGCGTGGAGCCAGTCGTCGGGATCGCGGCTCAGAACCTCGACCTCGTCCCTCCAAAGGGGCGTCGAAAAGGGGGAAAAGTCGTCCAGGGGAAGAAAGAACTGCCCGCTTTCCCGGATGTGGGTGATCGATGCGTCGAGCCCGCACGCCTCGAACGCCTCGAGCTCATCGACGCCGCCCATGTAATTGTCGAGGTGATACTTCTGCCACTGGTGCACGGTCGCCGGCAGCCTGTCCGGGGTTCCGCGATCCAGGGCAACGAGGAGCCTCTCTTTCGGTTTCATCGGGCCTCTCCACGGACCTCTCTCAGTACATCATGACGGCGCGGAAATGACAACCGCTTGCTTCTTCCTCGTACCGCCCCCATGGGATACAATCCCTTTTCGCTCGCACGAAAGACACCGCCTCTTGCAGAAGCGAGAAGACGATGAGAGAGAAAGCCGCCTTCCTATTGAGCCTCTTCCTCCCGGCCATCTCCCTGACAGCCTGCGGGAGCTTCGAAATGAACGACAAGATCTCCCTCTCCGTGGTCGAGCGCCCCGCTGCGGAAAGCCCGAACGATTATTATCCCTCCAACGGCGCGCCCCTCGAAACGAGCCCCTTTGCCAAGCTCCCCATCGGCGCCGTCACGCCCGAAGGGTGGCTCAGGGGCCAGCTCGTCCGCATGGCCGGCGGCCAGACGGGCCGCCTTCCCGAGGTGAGCAAGTGGTGCAAACGGGACGGGAACGCCTGGCTCAGCCCGGACGGGGAGGGACAGTCCCCCTGGGAAGAGCTTCCTTACTGGCTGAAGGGCTTCGGCGACCTCGGCTACGTCCTGAAAAACGAAGGCATCATCGACGAAGCCCGCGTCTGGATCGACGGCATCCTGTCGAGCCAGGACGACGAGGGCTGGTTCGGCCCGCGCCGCAACAGGGAGCGCCGCGACATCTGGCCGAACATGATCGCCCTCAACTGCCTCCAGTCCTTTCACGAGGCAACGGGAGACGAGCGTGTCCTCCCCTTCATGACGAGATACTTCCGCCGGCTCCTTGCGATTCCGCGCGAGCACGTGCTCCCCGGAAGCTGGCAGAAGATCCGGGGCGGCGATTGCCTGGAGAGCGTCTACTGGCTCTACAACAGAACGAACGACCCCTTCCTCCTCGACCTGGCGAAGGTGATCCACGAACGCACCGTTGACTGGACGTCTGGGATCGCGAGCTGGCACGGCGTCAACATCTGCCAGGGTTTCCGCGAGCCGGCCGAGTACTGGATGCAGGCGAAGGAGCCCCTCTTTCTCGAGGCCGCCTACCGTAATTACGACACCGTGATCGATCTCTACGGCCGGGCGCCGGGCGGCATGTTCGCCGCAGACGAGAACTGCCGCGAGGGTTATGCGGGACCGAGACAGGGGGCTGAAACATGCTCCATGGTCGAGTTCATGCGCAGCTTCGAGATGCTCCTCCGCATCACGGGCGATCCGGTCTGGGCCGACCGGTGTGAGGAGGTGGCGTTCAACTCCCTTCCCGCGTCGATGACGCCCGACCTGAAAGCCCTCCACTACCTGACGGCGCCCAACATGGTCCGACTCGACGGCGCGAACAAGAGCCCGGCCCTCGAGAACAAGGGATGCATGCTCGCCTATTCGCCCCACCGCTACCGGTGCTGCCAGCACAACGTCTCACACGGCTGGCCTTACTACGCGGAAGAGGCGTGGCTCGCCACGGCCGACAACGGTCTCTGCGCCTCGCTCTATGTGCCGAGCCGCGTCGAGGCCCGGGTCGGTGAAGGCGACAGAGTCAAAATCAAGGAAGAGACGGATTACCCCTTCGACGAGAACGTGACGCTTACGATCTCCTGCCGGGCGGGAACGCGCTTTCCGCTCTACCTCCGCGTCCCGCGCTGGTGCCGTGACGCCGGCCTCGCCATCAACGGCCGCGCTCTCGTCGTCCGGCCAACGCCTCTCTCGTACATCAAGATCGACCGCGCCTGGAACGACGGGGACCGCGTCGCTTTCACCCTTTCCATGCCGATCGAAGTGACGACCTGGAAAAACAATTCGATCTCCGTGAGCCGCGGCCCGCTCGCGTACTCCCTCAAGATCGGCGAGCGCTGGGAGGAGTTCAGGGGAGACGAGACGTGGCAGTCCCACGAGAAGGGAGACCGGAAGAGCAGCGCCGAATGGCCGGCCTTCGAGGTTTTTCCCACCACACCTTGGAACTACGGCCTCGTCCTCGATCCGTCCCATCCCGAGGCATCGTTCGAGATCGTGCGCAAGACCGGACTCGTTGGGGAGCAGCCCTTCGTGTCCAGCGGCTCGCCCGTCGAGCTCCGGGTCGAGGCGCGCCCCATCCCGAACTGGAAGATGGAGGACGGCCTCGTGGGCGCAATGCAGCAGGGCCCCGTGCGCTCCAACGAGCCTGTGGAGACGATCACGCTCATTCCCATGGGCGGCGCCCGCCTCCGGATCTCGGTCTTCCCCGTGATCGGCCATGGTCCGGACGCGCGCGAGTGGACGGCGCCCGTTCGCTGAGTTTCGGCCTACTGGCCGATGGATTTCGGTCTACTGACCGACCGTTATGACGGGCGGCGGCGTGGAGCGCTTGAGAAAGAGAAGGGCGAAAGCCGTGTTCGAGATGGGCGATCCCCATTCATTGGCCTGGCAGGCCCAGCCCCCGTCCGGTTCCTGCTTGGTCATCAGGTACTCGGCCCCTTCCCGGTACCAGTCCCTGTCCCCGATAAACCGGCAGTCGATGAGCACGCCCACCCTCTCCAGGCTGTAAATGTAATAATAGTAATAACTCTTGCCGGCGCACGGAATCGAGTCCACGGCCCAGTGGGAGTAGAGCCAGGCCAGGCCGTCCCTCACGCTCTTCCGCACCTTGCCCCTGTGTCCTTTGACCTCCTCGTAACAGAGCAGGGTGCAGGCGATGCCGATACAGACGAGGGATCCCTGAACCTCGCCGGGATGGCCGAACCGATACTGCCATCCTCGCGCCTCGGCTTTTTCGGAATAGAACTTCGGGGTTCCGTCCCTGTCGAACCCCCGGAACCGGGGGAGCGTGACCTTGGGCCCCCCGGAAGCCTGAAAAGTGAGAAAATAGTCGAGGATCTCCTCCCAGATCTCGCGCTTGACCTTCACGCCGCACCGGGCCGCCGCCTTCAATCCGAGAACGGCGTACTGGCCGTTCGAGATATCCCCCTCGCCGATCCCGTCGCAGTAGTACCACGTTCCGCCCATGCGGTGATGGGCCAGGATCTTGTCCCGGCACGCCTCCATGAAACGCTTCTCTCTTTCCGTGAGGTCCCGGCGGAACCCGCGCTTCCTTCTCTCTTCAGGCGTCAGGCGCGCCAGCTCGAACCTCTCGAAGAGGGGCGCGGCCTTCACATCGAGGGCCATCATCGAGAGGGCGATCTCGTACGTTCGTTTCGGCGGATTCTCGAGAAGCCAACCGAAGCCCCGCTTGATGCAGTCCTGGTGCTTGTTGACGCCCGCGTCGAGGAGGGCCAGGAGCGCGATCGCCGTCAGGCCCGCCTCGTACGGCCCGTTGCTCGCCCCGTAGGTTCCCCACGACCCGTCCTCGAGCTGGGCCCTTTTCAGGTAAGCGATCCCCTTGTCCACCGAGGCGTTGATCCTGGCGGCCAACGCCTTGTCGACCCGAGCGGTGAAGCGCTCAGCCGTGAGGCGCGCCTCTTTGCCCCACTTCTCGATAGGGATCCCTTCGGGAAGGCCGAAGCCCTCCCCGCGCGCCGCCTCGAAAGCGTAGAGAACAGCGTTTTCAACAAGGCTTCGCGAGAAAAGGAGCGGCCGCGCCGGTTTTTTCGATTCGATCTCCTCCTCATCGATCTTGCCGGGACCCCAGGCGAGAACAACGACCCGGCCGTCGCCCCACCCCGTCTCCACGGCCCAGGGGGCGCCTGTCTCGTTCTTCGCCAGGACGAGGAAGTTCTCGATCTCGCGGATCGCGCCCCCGGCGCCTGCGAAGGGGGGAAGGTTTTGGCAGAGGGAATCGCTCTCCAGAATGTGAGGCAATCTGAAAAGAGGATGGTCTTCCATGATCGAGACCGGTTTGCCGGGCGCCTTTCCGTCGCGAAGGAGAAAGGCCTGCTCCGGAAACCAGGGCTCCACGTCCCAGAAGGCGGGCTCCTGGGCGAAGACGAGGACCGTCCCGCCCTTTCCCACGAAATCGCGAATCTCCTCTCCGGACCTTCTGACCCACCTCGAGAGCCTGGCGTCGTTCATGGCCCGGGGCCCGATGATGAGGACCTTCGAACCCTTCAATGTGAAGCGGCCCTCGCCGATGAACTCGTCCGCGGCGATCCGTTTGATCTTCATCTCCTTGAAAACGTGTTCGAACAGGGCCTGGCCGTTGTTTTCTCCGTCGAAGAAGAGACAGGCCGCCTTGTCGGCGCCGGCGCAGTTTTGGGAGAAAAGAAAGAACATGAAAAAGAGAGAGACAGCGCTTTTCATGTTTTACCCTTCATACATCCCGTCGAAATGTTCGAAAGCTCTGACAACAGCGGCCCGGATCAGGTCCTCGGCTCGAGCCGTCTCGCGCGAGGCGAGCAAAGAGAGGAGCTTTTTTTCGTCGAGCTCTTCCGCCGCGCGCTCGCAGGCCTCCCAGCTCAGAACGGACCGGACGACGCGGTCGACGGCGTTCTCCTCGCTGTCGTAGGGCGCGGCCTGCATGTCGTGCCCTTTCCACCGCCCGAACCCTGCGTTCTCGACGAGACCGGCGATAGCGATGCCGCCCCCCGTGATGCGGACGCCGTGGTCGACGTCGTATTTCCCGGGGCCGCCCAGGACGATGCCGTTGCTGTACCCCTGGCTGTTGAGATGCATGTGGACGAGCATGCCCGAGTCGACCTCCTCGACCGTGTCGTAGACCGGATCGAGGCCGATCATTTCGGAGTGGCCGAACTCCTTGTTGACGCCCTTTCGTTCCAGGCCGATGCCGTGCTCGTCGTCGAGCCTTCTCCAGAAGAGGATGGCGCTCGCCACGGTGGGAAGGAGCATGGCCGGATGGCCCTCGTTCGGCTTCGGCTCGACGGCGATGAAGAGCTCCCCTCCCTTCGCGGCCTCACGGCGGCAGAGATCGGCAACGCTCTCTTTCAAGCGGCCGTACATCTCCCTGATCCCGATCGAGGCGAGGTCGTACCCGAAGGAACCGTTCCAGAGGACGAGGGACGGCGCTTTTTCCGGATCGGGATGCCACGCCTTTCTCAGCGGGCCGTAGGCAAGGTCGACCGTTCTCGCGCCGAACTCCTGCGCCTCTTTCCTCTCTCGATCGTCGAGCGACGCGATCCCGCCGTAGGCGAAACGGGAATGGGCGCCGGGCGTGATCATGGCGAGGTGTATCCCGCTGTCGGCGAGCGCGTCCGCCACGGCCGGGGCGGTCTTCTCGTTCACCTCGCTGTCATAGTGCAGCTCCATACCGAGCCCGACCGTCTCGGGAAGGCGGGGCGCGATCTTCTTTCTGATCAGCTCGATCACGCCCACCGTGTCGAGACTGTCGCCGCTCCAGGCCGGCCTCTGGTTTCGGGGTACGAAACCCCCCTTTCCGGCGTGAAAGGTCCACCTGCAGATGCTGTGAAGCGATCGCGTTTTCGTCATCGGCCCGCTCCTTGTTTCAAGACGGCTCTCGGTCCAGAGACAGCTCTCGTTCGAGAGCGCCGCGCCACCTCTGATAAGTTCCGGCGTAAACCTCGGCCGTTTTTGCATCGGCCGTGACAATGCCGGTCATTTCGAGGCCCGCAAAGGCTTCTTCCATGCTTGAGTATATCCCGGCGCCGAGCCCGGCGCCCCGGGCCGCACCCTGCGCCCCGTCGGTCTCGAAGAGCTCGACGACCGCGCCGGTGACGGCGGCAAAGGCTTGGCAGAAGAGGGGGCTCAAAAACATGTTGGCCCGCCCCGCCCTGACCGTGCGGACGCCGACGCCCATCTCGCTCATGATCTCGAGCCCGTAACCGAGGGCGAAAACGATCCCCTCCTGGGCGGCCCGGAGGAGGTGGCTCGTTTTGTGAACATTAAAATCGAGACCGCGGACCGAAGCGCCCGGACAGAGATCGCCGAGCGTTCTCTCAGCCCCGTTGCCGTAGGGAAGGACGAGGAGCCCTTCCGATCCCGCCGGCGCGGCCGACGCGAGCTCGTTCATCTTCTCGTAAGAGACGGGCTCTCCCCCCGACGCCATGACGTTGTGCTTCATCCAGCTGTTGAGGATGCCCGTCCCGTTGACGCAGAGCAGGACGCCGTAACGGGGCCGGTCCTTTTCGTGGTTCACGTGGACGAAGGTGTTGACCCTTGATCGGGGATCGCGGGCGGCCTTGTCGATGACGCCGTAGATCACGCCCGATGTTCCGGCCGTTGCCGCGACCTCGCCCGGATTCACAACGCCGAGGGAGAAGGCGTTGTTCGGCTGATCCCCCGCCCTGTAGGAGACGGCGCACCCCGGCTTCAGCCCGAGCTCGCCGGCGGCGCGGCGCGTCACTTCCCCCTGGACCGAGAAAACGGGAACGACCTCGGGAAGGAGATCGCGCGGGATTCCATAGTGATCGAGAAGAGCGTCCGCCGTTTTTTCGCCCGCAAAGTCCCAGAGGATTCCTTCGGAAAGGCCCGAGGGCGTTGTCCGGACCCGGCCCGTCATTTTCGCGGCGATGTACTCCCCCGGCAGCATCATCTTGTGGATGCGGGAGTAGACGTCGGGCTCGTTCTCCTTCACCCACTTCAGCTTGGATGCGGTGAAGTTGCCGGGCGAGTTGAGGAATCGATCGAGACACTCTTTTTCACCAAGGGCGCGGAAGGCCTCGGCGCCGCAGGGGACGGCGCGGCTGTCGCACCAGATGATGGCGGGCCTGAGCGGTTCGAGTTCCCTGTCGACGACGACGAGACCGTGCATCTGGTAAGAAATGCCCACGGCGCGAACATCGTGCAGGTCGACGCCCCGTTCCTTTGCGAGGAGAGCCGCTGCTCTCTTGACGTGATCCCACCAGATTTCGGGATGCTGCTCGGCCCAGCCCGGCCGGCGGGCGACGATGTCGAGCTCCCGCTCCGGCGAAGAGGCGGAGGCGACGGCGCGCCCCGTCTCCGCGTCGAGAAGGGACGCCTTGATCGACGAGCTGCCTATGTCGAGACCGAGAAGAAAACCCGATTGAGACATTCCGACTCTCCTCGCTGACTCCCTTCAGAGAAGACGGCGCGCTTCGACGACCGCGCCCCGGGCGTTGGAAGCGTAACCGTCAGCACCGATCTCGTCCGCATAAGCTTGGGTCACGGGAGCGCCGCCGACCATCACCTTGACCGACTCGCGGAGACCCCTTTCCTCGAGCTCGTCGACGACGTTCTTCATGACCGGCATCGTTGTGGAGAGGAGGGACGAGAGCGCCACGATTCCGGCCTTGTTTTTCTCGAGCGCTTCGATGAATTTCACCGCCGGCACGTCGGCGCCCAGGTCGATCACGTCGAACCCTCCTCCTTCGAGGAGCGATCCTACGAGGTTCTTGCCGATGTCGTGCAGGTCGCCGGCGACCGTTCCGATCACGGCACGGCCCACGGGCTCGGCCCCCTTTTCGGCGAGGCCGGGCCGGATCAGCTCGAAAGCGGCCTTCATGGCCCGGGACGAGATGAGGAGCTCGGGAAGATAGTATTCGCCCTCCTCGAAACGATTTCCCACCTCGTCCATGGCCGGAATCAGGCTGCCGTTCACCAGGTCCTCGGGATCGCTCCCGGCGGCCAGCGCCTCGCCCGCGATGCGCTTTGCTCCATCGGCGTCGCCGTCGATCACGGCATCGATAAGCTCCCGGTTGTCATTCATGGTGTCACGATCCTTCCTGAACAGCGGGGCAGATCCACGTGGAGGATCTTCCCCTCGACTTCGATTTTTGCGTTTTTCGCCTCGCCCGGGTTGAGAACAACGATCTTGCCGCCCCGCCGGGCTGCGTGGACGCCAGGCGTGAGGGGCAGGACCGGAATCGCCACACCGAGAAAGCGATGCAGGGCGAGAACAGCCTCCGGGCTCGGCGCGCACCCGAGTACGGTCGTTGTTCCCCTGCCGCGCCGCTCGTGATAACCGGTGACATAGGTCCGGCCGGCGGCGGTCTCCATGTGGCGCCGGTCGTTTTCATCAACATCCCAGGCGAGCTGTTTCGCCTCGATCGGATCGCCGGGCACGTCCCTGTAGGCAAAGACCGGTTCGTGAGTCACAAAACCGATCGAGACCTCCAGACACCGGGCGAAAGGGTGGCTCGAGCCGTCCGGTTCCGCCGCGCCTTCAACGAGCTTTTGGAAGAAGACGAGGTGACCGCCCTCCTCCACATATTGCCAGAGACGGTCCGTTCTCTCAATACCGCCTGTAAAGAAGAGAATGGGGGGCGGTTTCCTCCAGGCCGCGTCGGGGCCAACGAAGCCGCCGTCGGGGACGACGAAGTCGCCGTCGGCGCCGGCAAAATCGCGATCCACATCGACAAAATCATACTCGATCCCCGTCTCGTGGAGTGCGGCGAGGAGAGGATCGCCCTCTTCCTTGCCCATCTCGTGAACAGCCTCGAAGAACTCCTTCCCGGAAGCAAGCCTCTTGATCTCGGCCGCCTGGTTGGCGGGCCACGACCAGGTGACGCCGCACGAAACCTCGGGAGGCGGCGCCGGCCCGAGCTCCCGGAAGGCCGCGGCCGCTTCGGCGAAAGCCTTCCCCTGCTTAGGATCGATCACGCCCTGTTCATTGATGGGAGCGCCCGTCCAGTTGCCGCGGTTGACGAGCATGTACCAGTTCCACCCCCGGATCCCCAAAGCGATCGCGGTCCAGGCGCAGAGCCGGTAGTGGTCGGGCGAGAAGGTCCTTTTTGCGCTATCCCAGATTCCGCTCCCGAACTCGGTGATCAAAGGGGTCTTGGTGACGGACCGGAGGAGCCGGAGCCGTTCGCAAAAAGCGGCGTAACCGGTCCGACACTCGTTGTCGGGATAGATATCGATGCCGAAGAAATCGCCCGCCTCGTCGAAGTCGGCCCAGTTCTGGGCATCCACACCGGGCCAGGTGTTGAGCACGATCGGAACGGGACAGCCATGCTTCCTGTACTCGCCCACCACCCACTTTGCATAATCCCTTGCGAGATCGTAGCGATAGCGGCAGCCATCCCTGAACCGCTTGTTGTCCACAAAAGGAACGAGAGACGGCATCGCCTCGTCGAAACCGCCGTACTCCGCACCCCAGGCCGCGTTGACGGCTTCGATCGTTTTGTACCGGCTTTCGAGCCAGGCGGCGAAGCCGAGATCCTCCCCGTAAAAATGGAGCATGGGATCGATCTCGTTGTCGGCCTGGAGAACGGTGATCGGTTTCCCGAAAAAGGGCGCCAGAACCTTCATCACGGCCCCGATCCAGTGTGCGGCCTTGCGCCGGAACTCGGGGTGCATCTTGTGAAAGGGGGCCGCGTGATCGGGGACGCCCAGGTTCCGCCATTCGGCATAGATGTATGGGCCTGGCCGGATGAAGAGATCGAATCCCTTCTTCTCCACGAGTCGGATGAAGTCCTCGAGAAGCGCGAAATCGTAAACCCCCTCCTCCTTCTCGTGGAACTCCCAGGGCACGTAGGTTCCGATCGTGTCGACGCCGAGCTTTTGCGCCGACTCGAGGCAGCGCTCCCAGCACGGGCGCTCGATCCGCCAGTAGTGGACCTCTCCTCCGATCATGGGCATACTCCCGGTGTCAATGGAACATTATAAGCAACACAGGAATTGAGATGTTGAAAAAGGAAGGAGCTTTGTATGGCATCAGTAATGGGGATAAGTCTATCTCGTTCGAAGACTCTCAGATATTATCCTCGTCATAGGCCACAAAGTATCACGTAACCGCATATAATATTGATATTTCATTTCATCTAAAAAATCAGGGGAATTCAGGGGCAGTTCCCAGTTCGTCAGAAGCTGCTTTCGCCCGATTATTAACGGAAATGTGCTTATTGGAAGTTTCTTCACTTGTCACTTTTCGTACGAATTATCTTTCAATCGAAGAACATACTCTATCCTTAAAGAGGATACCAACATTCCCCTCCTTAATGTCGATGACGCTGAATATTATCCAGGCCGATCCGCATGGAAGCGATTTCGAAAGGTTTCAGCCTGCGATTGATCCGAAGGCTGGGAGAAAAGATGTTGAGAACGGCCGCGGTTTCGCGCCCCTCTGTCTCTTGAAGCCGCACGACAAGGGCTTGACCGTCGCCGGCCGGCCTGCATGAGAGGAGGCGCACGCTTTGGGGAGAGAGGGTGAGCAGCTCATCCGCCCGGCCATGACCCGTCGCAGGGAGATGGGGAAAGACGAGAGGCGGTGCGACGATCCATTCGGCGAGCCCGGGCAGCATTTTGCGGACAACGTCCGGCTTGCCCGTGGCGACGAGAAGCTTCAGCTCGTGCTCTCCCTGGTCCATGAAACGCCTCTCCGGCGGGGGATCGAGCGAGATCGGCGTCAAGACGGATCCTTCTTCCTGTGTGAAGCCGGCTGATGTGTGGCAATAAGCCGCGCTCCGCAGCACCGACAGCCTGACCTCGCCCTCTTTGAAATCGAAGCCGTGCTGGCCGCTATTCACAATGCCGACGGCGGCAGGGGTTCCATCCTTTTTACCTTTCGCCATGAGCCAGCCGCTCTGGACGTGTTCCCGGCCGTCTTCGGAATGCCGGACCACGCCTCCCGGAACCTCGCAATAAAGGACAGGTTCTGAAAGACCCGTGGGTAGGACGAGCTTGAGCATCTTCCTCTGTTCGTTCCAGAGGATGCGGAAGCGGTGCTCGACAACTGGCCAGTCGGGGTAGGTGATCGTGTGAAGCACGATCCGGCTCCGGTTGTATGTATACACCCTTTCGAAGATCGTCCGGACAGGGCCCGTCTCGATCACGGCCGTGTCCGCGGATCCGGGCCGGAACGAACCGGCGATCTCGCGAAAGCTTTCGCACGCTGCCCCCCACGAATCACCCCGGTCCTCGACAACGAGTGGAAGTGGTTCGAGCGGGCCTGGTTCTCCCGCCGGGCCGCACTCCTGCTTGGGCGGCGGACCTTCAGCCACGTCAACGCGATAGACGGCCCGTCCCAGGGCGGGGAGGTCGGCCATGAACGAAACCTTCCGCCGCCAGCCGTTGAAGGGGAGGAGGGCCTCGGGCACCTCTTCCTGGCAAACGATCTCCTTCCCGCTGCTGTCGAAGAGCTCAAGATGCCACTCCCCTTTCCAGAGGGGGCGGTAATCGACCATGCACTCGAACTCGACAGGGACACGGGTGCAGCAGGGATTGGCGTTCAGCACGGTGACGGGGAGCGGCAGGTCGAGAGGCGCCCCCCGGTTCAGGGCAGCGGCTGCGCTCAAGCGGAGGGTGCGGACCTTTTCGGCCACACCGCCGTAAAGATCGAGGGCGTCCTTTTCAGCCGGGGCCGTGCACGTTCCGGGCAGGATATCGTGAAAATCGTTGAAGAGATGCCCCTGCCAGGCTTTCTCGAACTCGCCGTTGGGAAAGGGCTCACGCCGCAGCTTCCAGGCCGCAGTGCAGAGCGCCTCGGCCTGAACGAGGCGGGAGAGGCTCTTCCGGGCCCGGCGCTTGATCCGGGAGAGCGAGGTATAGCTCCCCGGGAAGACATCCTGGAGAGATTGTTCCACGATGGGCGCGCTCCAGGCCGCTTCCTCGAGGTCGCTCAAGAGGCGGTCCGGTGTGGAGTGGATGACCTCGACGCGCTTCTCCATCGAGATGAAATCATCGATCACGGCGAGGTCTTTCCGCGTCGGCCCCCCGCCGTGGTCGCCCAGCCCCCAGAAAACGGGAACGGCGCGGTTCAGCCGGAGGGCGAGCTCGGCGCCCTCTTCGATGCGCGCGGCCATGTTGTCGCGCTCCGTGTGGTAGAGGCCGACGCTGATCCTGAGAGCCGGGATCTCCGTGCCGTCCACCCCGCGCCAGCGGAAGAGATCGGACGGGAGATCGACGAGATCCTTCTCAGGCCTCATGAAGATATACATGCCGTAGCCAAAGAGCCTGAGGATCTGAGGCAGGCCCGGGCCGTGGCCGAAAGAGTCGAAGTTGTAGGCCACGCGGGGGCGGGCGTCGAAGTGCTCGGCGAAGAACTTCCTCCCTTCCGAGATGCAGCGGATGAGCGACTCCGTGCCGGGAATGTTGAGGTCGGGCTGAAGATGCCACCCCCCGCTGATCCGCCACCGCCCTTTCGCCGCGAGGTCCTTGATTTCATGGAAAAGGCCGGGATCGAGCTCGCGCACCCACTTGTAGAGAAGGGCCTCGTTGTGATTGAAGATCAAGCCCTCGTGCTCGTTCAAGAGCGTGGCCGCGGTCCGGAACGTCGCCAGCGCTTCGGAAGCCCCCTCTTCCCATCGCCACTGCCAGACCGGATCGAGATGGGCCGTACAGATCAGGTGAACTCGAGGGTGTTCCATGGGCTTCTCCTCGATCCATTCTCTTTCCTCTCCCTGCTGAATGCAAGGCGGAGCAGGGACAAGACCGGGCGACCGCGCCGTGACAGAGCCGGCCTTGTTC
Source organism: uncultured Phycisphaerales bacterium (assembly GCA_964633825.1). GTDB lineage: Bacteria > Planctomycetota > B15-G4 > B15-G4 > CAYZWU01 > CAZWHE01. The sequence goes on from CAZWHE010000015.1 coordinate 16,441, forward strand.
GTTGCGCCCGATTCTGGTATGGGTTGATACCGAAAACCGTGCGAGCGGAGACCGCCGTGACAGAGCGCACCATCACCGTGATCGGAAGCGTCAACATCGACCTCGTCGTGTCGGGCGATCGGCTGCCCCGCGAGGGCGAGACCGTTCTCGGCCATACCTTCGCCGTCTTTCCCGGCGGCAAGGGCGCGAACCAGGCCGCGTCCGCCGCCCGCCTCGGCGGGAGGGTGCGCTTCATCGGCAGCGTGGGGAAGGACGAATACGCCGACCTGGCCCGCCGAAGCCTCGAAGCAGCGGGCGTGAATATCGACCACCTGCGCACGGTCCACGGCCACACGGGCGTGGCCCTGATCGCCGTGGACAAGAAGGGACGCAACCAGATCTCCGTCGCGCCCGGCGCCAACAGCCGGACGCGCCCCCGCGGCCGCTGCGACATCGCGCTCATGCAGCTCGAAACCCCCTTCTCCCTCCCCCGGGCCGAGACAATGATTCTCAACGCCGCGCCCGCGGCCAAGGTCCCGCTGAAAGGCGTCGATATCCTCATCGTGAACGAGAGCGAAGCCGAGCTCCTGTCGGGCAAAAGGGATCTCTCCGAGGCCGTCCGCCTTCTCGAGCGACGCGGCGCGGGCCGCGTCATCGTCACCCTCGGCAGAAGAGGCGTCCTCGACGAGGGAAGGGTCCGCCGGGCGTTCCGGGTCAGGGCCGTCGACACGGTCGGCGCGGGCGACACCTTTGCCGGCGCCTTTGCGGCCGCTCTCAGCCGCGGCCGCGACGACCCTGTCCGCTTCGCGCAGGCCGCCGCCGCGCTGAGCTGCACCAAGCCCGGGGCCCGGAGCGCGCCCCGGCCCGGCGAGGTGGAGAAGCTGCTGAAAGGCCGTTGATTCAGCGCGGCGCGGGATACTCGAAGCAGAGAAGGCGTTCGGGCGGCTCGTCCTCGTCGATCTCGGGAAAGCGGGGGAGGTCTTCGAGGAAGCGATTGTCACGCTCGTCGTCGTTGACCGAGCTCACCTCGCCGATGAGAACGGGGCCGCTCCCCTCTTCGGGCCGGAACGAATGGTAGAGGTAGGGCGTGAGCGTGATCGATTCGCCCGGAGAGAGCACGACCTCCTCCCCGGGATCGAAGAGCTGAAGCCTGCCGTCGACGACGGCCTTCACCCTTTCGCTCGAGCGGGATTCATCCATCCTGTCGGCCATGACGAGGCGGATAACGAGCCTGCCGCCCCCCCTGTTGATGATGTCCTCCGTCTTCTTCCAGTGGAAATGGGTCGGCGTGACCTGGCCTTCCAGCGAAAAAAGCATTTTTTCGCAGTAGGGCTTGCTCTCCCCGTCGCCGGGATCGCCGTTCCGGATCGTGAAGAGGGTCAGGCCCTCTCTCTCGAAACGACCCTTGCCGAAATCGGTCACGTCCCAGCCGAGACGGACCCTCCTGATCTCGTCGTACTCTCTTCCCTTTTCGGACCATTCCTCGGGAGACCAGCGGGCGAAGGGGGGAAGGCGGAATCCCGATTTCGCGGCATAGGCGGCGGCCGTTCGGATCGCCCTGTTGATCTCGGAACGCTTCATGATTCGGAAACTCCCTTGCTGATGAGAAGCTCCGCCGTCACTTTCGCCAGGCTGTCGACCCGAAACTCCGCATCGGGGTGGAGCTCCGGCGGACCGACTGCCAAGACAGTCATCCCGGCGCGCCGCGCCGCCTCGACGCCGGCGGGCGCGTCCTCGACAACGATGCATTCGACCGGAGCGAGGCCGAGCCGCTTCGCTGCAAGGAGAAAGATATCGGGTTCGGGCTTGGCCTTCTCGACCTGGCTTCCGTCAACGATGATGTCCACCATCTCCGTCATACCGAGACGTTCCATGATAAGCGGAGCGTTCCGGCTCGACGACCCCACGGCGAGAAGGATCCCGGCATCCCGCAGCGCGCGAAGGAGCTCGCCCACGCCGGGCAGCGCATCGCCGGACGACATCGCAGCGAGGCTCTCCCTGTACCATGCGTTCTTTTGATCCGCCAGGGCTTGTTTCTCCTCGGGAGAGTAAGTGCGCGAAGCTCTTTCGAGAAGGATCTCCAGGCATTCCATGCGGCCGACTCCGAGCATGCGCCTGTTGATCTTCCGGCTGTAGGGGATCCCTTCCTGCCGGGCCAGGCGGTCCCACGAGAGGTGGTGCAGCTCGTCCGTCGAAACGAGAACGCCGTCGAGATCGAAGATCACGCCGCGGATCATGGGCTCATTTCCTTTCGCTTCTCTACACTGCATCGGTTCGGTGTGATGTCAATGTAATGGGATTCGCCCTTCCAGACAATGGGAAAGGCGAGACGACTCCATCCGGAGGGAAGCACCGGTTGAAGAGACAGATCGTCGCTCTGGAGAACGCTCTTCATTCCCCCGAAGCCGAGCACGGCGACCTGCCAGTTGCCGCCGCAGGCCGCGATGTGAATCCCCTCGGCCGCCCCGCCCCGTGCCGTGTCGAGGTCGAGCGAGAGGCCGCGCTTCCAGAAATCGACAGCCTCGTCACGAAGGCCGAGGCGGAGGGCGACCATGGCGTGAATCGACGGCGAGAGGGAGGAGTCATGGGTCGTCACGGGGAGATAGTAATCCCAGGCGGCCCGCACCTCGCTGTCGCTGAACTCATCGGGAAAGAGCGCCATGAGCATGATCACGTCGGCCTGCTTGAGACATCGGCTTCGATGGAGATGTTCTTCCGGCGCCTGGGCGGCGAAAGGAAGATCCCTGTCGATCCAGAGCTCGTCGAACCGGGGATTCTCGAGGAGATCGAACCCCTCGCACTGGAGCACGAGCCCGCCGCGCCGCACGATCGGGAGCTTCCGGGCCGTCTCTGCGAAAGTCTTCCGCTCGCCCGGGGCCGCGCCCCCTCTCCGGCCGATCCGGGCGGCGAGATCGAGTGTGAAGGAGGCGAGCCTGTTCGTGTAGGCGTTGTTGTCCGAATAAGGCGTGTACTCGTCGGGGCCCATGACGCGGAGCAAGCCCGGAGATTCGCCTCCCGCGCCGGACTCGATCCGGTCGACCCAGTAACGGGCCGCTTCGACGACCGCAGCCGCAGCCGGTCCCTCGAGATATCCGCCGCCGAGGGCTGCGTCGGCATGAGCCATGGCGTAGACCACGTCGCCCGTCACGTGGACCTCCTGTTCGGCGTAGATCGGGTTGGGGCAGCACTCATCCCCCCTGTCGTCCGATTCCCAGGGATAGCGCGCCCCGCGGAATCCCTGGGCCGCCGCGATCTTCCTCGCCCGTGAAAGGGCGTTGACGCGAAAATCGACGAGCGCCCGCGCTCGTTCCGGATCGGTGTAGAGATAGAAGGGAAGGAGAAAGATCTCCGTGTCCCAGAAGAAGCGGCCGAAGTAGGCGTCTCCCGAGTACCCCCTGGCATCGACGGCCGCGCCCGCATCCCAGGCGGCATGGGCGCGGAGGAGGTGGTAGATCGAGCACCTGAGAGCGCGCTGCGATTCCGGGTCGCCGTCGATCTTCACGTCCGAGCGCTCCCAGCGCGCGGCCCAGGCGTCGGCGTGCTCCCCGAAGAGCTCGTCCCACCCGAGATCGGCGAATTCGCCGGCGCCGAAACCGTCGACACCTGCAGTGTCGCAGCCGTCCGGTCCGGCCGCACCATCCCGGCTCGTGACGAGAGCGGTCCTTTTTTCCACCACACACTTCCGCCCCGCGCGGAGATCGAGATCCACGGCGCACCTTCCGCTCCGCGGCTCCCCGATGTAACGCCAACTCCCCGAAGGGGCGTCGAGACGCGAAACAATGCGGACGCTCCCGGCCCCGGCGATCCGGACGCGGCACTTCATCCCCCGCTCTCCGTCCCTTTCCATGTCGACCGACTCGAAGTGGTCATGGCCGTTGGTGCGCACGTCGGCGTCGATGCCGGCCAGGACGGTCGCTCTCCCGTCCCTGTCGGGAGTGAGCGTCATCCGCTGAAGAACGAGCCGGGGCCGCACGAGACTGACAAAGCGCTCGAAACGGACGGAAAGGACGGGTCCGGCCCCCGTTCTCCAGACAAGGGAACGGCTGAGAGAGGCCGTCTTCATGTGGAGGACGCGGGTATACTCCTCGACGCGGCTCGTCTCCATGTCGAGTTTTTCATCCCCCACGACGGGAGCGAGATCGAGAAACCAGGGGAGGTTCACCATCTCCCTGTTGAGCAGGGGATGGCGCGCGAAGAGGCCGGGAACATAGGTCCCCCACTTCGCCTTCCTGTCGGGGAACCGCTCGGCCGTCACGTTGGACGGCCTGCGGACGTATTCCCTGTTCTGGGGCTCGTTGTGGAGATGCTCCTCGAGGGATCCCCGGACGTGCAGGCCGCCGCTCCCCAGGGTGAAAAGTCCCTCGAACGCCCTGGCGCGTCCCGCGCGAAAGGGGGATTCAACGATCCGCCACGCGCTCTTCATGCCCCGCGCTTTCATCGGGGGCTCCCCTCTATTCCCCGAGCTGCTCCACGAACGCCTCGATGTTCGTCCTCGTCTGCTCCTCCGAATAGCAACGGAGGTCGTTCAGGTCGCCCTGGATGGTGAGCGTGGGCAGGCCGAGCTTCTTGCCAAGCCGCTCGGGCAGCCCGTAGCGGTTGTTCGAGTTGTTGGGACAGGTCTTGGAATCGTGGAAGAGAAAGCCGTTGATCATGTAATCGGCCGCCATGCGCTCGAAGTAGGACGTCTTGTAGTCTTCCGAGCGGGTGATGAAGAGCTCCGTGTAGGCGCGCGCCATCCCTTCGAAGGGATTCTCGGGATCGAGAGCTTCGAAGATCCACGAGTTGCAGTACGTGGACGCCACCACGCACGCCTCGAGCGACGCGAACTGCTCCGAGTGCTCGCGGAGCTTGCCCCAGACGGGCATGCCGTCCCAGTAGATGCGGAAGCGCTCCCCGTCCACGGCGGCCGTGTTGTCGCTGATCCGGGCTTCCAGCTCGGCGACGAGCGTCTCGTAGTAATCCACGGCCCGCTGCTCGCCGCGCAGAACAACGGCGGGGCCCATGTGAATCGTGCCGTCGAAAAAAGTAAGGGGCGACGGGGCGTGCGTCGCCGCGCGGAGCACCCTCTTCCAGAGCTCGGTCGTCTTGAGCGAGAGATCGACCACCCGGCTGAGCTCGGCCGTGTCGAGCTTTTTGCCCGCCGCCTTTTCGAGCTCGGGAACGATCCCCTTCATCTGGTCGACGACGAAGCCGATCACCCTGTCCGACACGTCGTGCACGCCGCGCGGCGTGTCGATCCCGAGGCAGGGAACGTTCCACTCGTCCCTGTAGAACTGGAACCAGTCCTTCACGTCCCGGCACTGGTTGGTGTTGTAAACGAGCACGTCCGGCTTGGGCAGGGACTCCATGTTGAACGCCCTCGCCAGGGGCGTCGTGTTCTTCAGGTAAGAACCGATGTCGCTCGTGAGATAGGAGCAGATATCGGGCGAATACCCGATTGCGTTGGCCGCCGGAATCAGGTCCATGGCCATGCGCGAGGCGCCGAGCAGGGCCCCGTGGTTTTCGGGGTAATAAACGAGAAAACCGAGGGCGTGAAGGAGCTCGGCCGGGCCGACGCTCGTGCACCACGCGATCTTGCGCGAACGGGTTTCGGCCGCTTCCTTCAGCTCGCCGAAGTACTCGGCCATGACGGCCTTCATCTGCTTGGTGGCTTTGATCGGTTTGAAGGGTATCTTCTTTTCATCAGACACAGTTTTTCTCCCGAATCACTGATCCGTCGCTCACTCGTCGACCCAGATGCGGCGAAGGCAGCACTCCCCGCCCTCGGGGAGTGATTTCCGGGTCTCTATCTTGATCTTCGTGCCGAGCTCCTTGTTGATCTCGTTCACCGTGGTTCCGAACCAGGTGTCGCACCCGGGTTGGTCCTCCTTCAGGAGGCCGAGCCGGTCGTGCCAATCATACCAGGGGCACCCGTCGTGCTTCAGGAACGCTTCGTCCCCCTCGCCGGGAACAACCTTGGCGTCCTCGCCCATGCAGACCGACGACCAGGCCATGGCGCCCGCCACCTGTACGGCAAGGGGCTTTTCCCTGTCGAGCCTTTTGAGATAGGCCCCGGCCGTCTGCTTTCCCGTGATCTCCCACATCTTGTTGCCCAGCTCTTCGGGATCGACGCCGGGCGCCATGACCAGGGCGGCCTCGCGCCAGGCGAAGTGCTGGGCCCGGACGATCTCGCACAGAACCTTGAACCGTTTTTCGATCGGAATATCCATGGTCACTCCTTCTATCTCTTCGCCTGATATGCGTCGTGCACGCCGTGGGGCACGTAATGGGGCAGCTCGAAATGTACGGCGTCGATCGGACAGACCTCGGCACAGATGCCGCACTCTTCGCAGAGCATGGTGATGATCGTCGCCCTGTCATTGACCAGCCCCATGACCTGGGCCGGGCAGCGCTTGACACAGACGTTGCATCCGTTGCACTTGAACGCGTCGATGGTCGGTATCATATCGCTTTCTCCTCGTTTCGTTTCTATGTTTTCATGCCGTAGCGGTATCCGTCGAGAAGGACCGAGTTCCCGCGCCTCGTGACGAGGGCGTCGCCGATGACGGAGACATGGCCCTTCTTGTACTCGAGCCCCTTGTTGGGCGCCATGTTGGCCATGACCACCGTGTCGCACTCCACGGTGACTTCGTTTTTCTCCTTGTCCTCGGCGAGAACGGCCGATTCGGTGATCTCCTTGATCTTGTGGAGCTTGTACTGCTTCACGCCCCCCTCTTTGAGCTTTTTCATGTAGCGCCAGATATAGGAGGGATTCACGTCGAGGCCGAACTTCTTGGCCGGGCCGATGATTGAGACGTCGTACCCCCCCTTGTCGACGAGGAAGAGAGCGATCGAGATGGCCACGCCCTTCCATCCGACGATGGCGATCTTCTTGCCGATGTCGACCGTGCCGTTCATCACGTCGAGGCCGGAGACCACGTTTTCGCCATGGCCGCCCGGAAACTCGTCCCGATCGGGCACGGCGCCCGTGGCCAGGACCACCTCGTCGGCGCCGAGCTCGTCGAGGAGCTCGGGTGTGGCTTCTTTTCCTATTTCGAACTTCGCGCCCGCCTTGTCGCACCGCGTCTTCAGGTAGTCGACGAGCCGCATGAACTCTTCGTCCCCCCAGGGGCCGTTGGCCGCCGTGGCGGTCTGGCCGCCCACGCGGTCTTCCTTTTCGTAAAAGGTCACGTTGTGCCCCTTCTCGGCCGCAATGGCGCCGGCCTGCATGCCGGCGATACCGGTCCCCACGATGACGATCTTCTTTTTCTTCTTCGATTTTGCAAAGCCGTAGAAACCGTATTCGGGCTCGCTCTCGTGCCCGAGCGACGGCCGCACGGCGCAGTTGAGCTCGGCGTCGCGGAAGAGGCGGGCCAGGCAGAGGTTGCACGCCACGCAGGGGATGATGTCCTCCTGCCGGTCCTCGGCGATCTTGGTGGGCAGCATGGGATCGGCGATCATGGCGCGGCAGCTCTCCCAGAATTCGATCGTGTTGTCGGCGATCGCCTTCTCGGGATGCTCGGGCTGGAAGAGGCGGTAGGCCATGCAGACCGGCATGTCGAGGTTCTTTTTCATGCTCTCGGCGATATAGATCCAGTGGCCCTGCGGGATGTCGCGCGAAATGACCGAGTCGGGCGACTCCTGCCACCCCACGGTGACCGAGAGGAGATCGACGCCGGCGCTGCAGATGATCCTGTTGATCTCGAGCGAGTCTTCGGGCGTGTTGCCCCCCCGGTCGTGGAGGAGCTCGTCCCCGCAGAGGCGGATGATGATCGGGTAGTCGGGGCCGACCTCCTTCCGGATCCCGGCTACGATCCGCCGCGGGAACTCGGCGCGCCCTTTCAGATCGCCGCCGAACTCGTCGTCGCGCTTGTTCGTATAGGGCGATATGAAGTTGGAAAGGAGGTAGCCCACGATCCCCGAGATCTCGACGGCGTCGAAGCCGGCCTCGACGCAGCGCCGCGCTCCCCGCACGTGCTCGTCGATACAGATCTCGATCTCCTCCCTCGTCATCTCCCTCGGCTCGCGGAAGCGGGGCAGCCTCTGGGGCACGACGGAAGGGCCGACCGTGTAATCGAGCTCCACGCCGCCCACGCGGCCGCAGTGCATGAGCTGCAAGACCGAGAGGGCGTCGTACTTGCGGATCACGTCGGCGATCCGCTTGAGACCGGGGATGAACTTGTCGTCCCAGATCCCCATCATACCCACGTAGCCCTTTCCCTCGGCGCTCGCATCGGTATAGGCGCCCTGGGTCGTCACGAGGCCGGCCCCGCCCCGAGCCTGGGCTTCCATGTAAGCCACCTCCTTGTCGGCCACGAACCCATCCCCGTAGTTGAAGTTCGTTTCCGTGGACGCGTACTTGATCCGGTTCTTCGACTCGAGCCTCCCCAGCCTCCCGGGAGAGAAGATGTGGGGATATTTCTTTTCACCTGGCAGCATGTCAACTCCTTCCTGTCCAGCTCGTCTTTCGTGCGGCCGGGAGAACGGCCGCTCTCTCAGTGGCCGGTTTCGCGGCGCAATGGAGACTTTATGTTATCACACCGTCATCTCTCAAATCAGCGATCTCTTTCAACGAAAACCCCGCCCCGGCCAGGACCTTCTCGTTGTCTCTCCCGTATGGAGGAGCGAAGGGGAGCGTTCGATCGATCCCGTCGAGAGACTCCCTCTCCACCGAGGGGGGCGGGAGGCGAACGCTCTTTCCCGACGGGGTCTTTGTTCTCAACAACGATTCACGCACGGGCGGCAGATCGGCCACGTCGGCGACAGCGTTCACGGGCGCGGCCACAAGGCCGGCTCCCTGGAAAAGACCGTGGAGCTCACCTGTGGACCGGGTGCGCGTCAGGCCGGAGAGCTCCTCTGCGATCCGGTCCCGGTCCCTGCTGCGGCCCGCGTTCGTTTTCCACTCCTCTCTTTGGAGAGACGAAAACTCTTCGAGCGCCGTGAGCCGCTCCCACTGCACGTCGTTCCCCACGGCGAGGTAGATGTAGCCGTCGGCAGTGGGAAAGGCGTCGACGGGCGCGAACTCTCTGTGGCGGTTTCCGTTCCGCCTCAGCTCTTCGGGAGAGTAGCCGAGATCGAGGAGGGGGAGTGTGGTGAGCAGCCACGAAACCGCGGCCTGGGTCATGGAGACATCGATCCGCCGCCCCTTCCCCGTCTCCGCTCTCTCGGCGAGTGCGAGACAGACAGCGGCGAAGGCTTCGTCGCCGGCCTTGAGATCGACGAAAGGAACGCCGCAGAGATAGGGAGGCCCGTCGGCGGCGCCGGTGAGGTCCATGTAACCGAGAAGGGCCTGAAGCGCCGGATCGTAGCCCGGTACGTTCGGGTGATCGGGTCCCATGGCCGAGAGACCGACCCAGATCAGCTCGGGCCGGACGGCCGAGAGCGTCTCGTAGTCGATGCCGAGATCGACGTACCTCTTGGGAAGGGTGTTGGAACAGAAAACGTCGACCGGGAGATCGCGGATGATCCGAAGCAGGGCGGCCCGGCCCTTGTCGCTTTTCAGGTCGAGGCTGATCGCCTCCTTCCCCACGTTCGGGGCGATGAAGTAGGTGCACAGGTCGTCGCGCTCCCCCTTCTTGCCCACGTAGCGGTTGGGGTCGCCCGGAAGGCGCCCCCCGGCGGGCGTCGATTCGACGCGGATCACGCGCCAGCCGAGATGGACGAAGCGCTGCGTCGCATAAGAGAGGGAGAGCGCCTGCTCGAGCGAAAGGATGGTCAGCTTCTTCACGGCGACCCTCCTTTCAATCCCTCGAGGACGCGCTCGGGAGTGAGTGGGAGCTCTGTGAACCTCACGCCCGTGGCGTGGGCGACGGCGTTGGCGATGGCGGCCGCAACGGGGATGAGGGGCGCTTCGCCGATTCCCTTGGCCCCGAAAGGCCCGTCGGGATCGATCGTTTCCACGAAATCGAGAACCATCTCGGGAAGATCGGTCGTCGTGGGGAGCTTGTAATCGGTAAAGCTCGGGTTGAGTATTTTTCCGCCCTCCACCTTCAGATCTTCCGTGAGGCAGTATCCCTGGCCCTGCACGATCCCGCCCTCCACCTGTCCTTCGATGGCGAGCCTGTTGATCACCTTCCCCGCGTCGTGGACCGACGTCATGCGGAGGAGCTTCACCACTCCTGTTTCGAGATCGACCGAGACCTCGGCCACCTGCGTGGCGAAAGAATAGGTAGGCGAGATGTTGCCCTTGTACTCGCCGTTCTCGGATTCGCTCGGCGGCTCGTAGTAGTTCGACTGGACCACCACCTCGTTCTGCCCGCCGAAGTGAAGCGCCCGGACCACCTTGGCCACCGCTCCCAGCACCTCGCCCGAGCTCTTTTCCTTCACATCGCCGTTTCTGAACTCCAGCTTATCCACGGCCTTATCGAAAACCTTCGCCGCCCCTTCGAGGAGCATCTTCTTCGCTTCCCGCGCAGCGCGGAGGGCCGAGTTCCCGGCGATGAACGTTGTCCGCGAGGCGTGGACGCCCACATCCCAGGGCGTCAGGTCGGTGTCGTTGTTGATGACGCGGATCGCATCGATCGGGAGGCCGAGCTCTTCCGCCGCGATCTGGGCGAGCACGGTCTCCGATCCCTGGCCGATCTCGGAAGAGCCCGTGAGCAGGGAGACCCGGCCGAAGTCGTCGATCTTGAGGATCGTGCCGCACCCGTCGGAACGGTAGATCTTGGCCCCGCCGCCCACGTGGAAGAGGGACGCCATTCCGATCCCGGTGACGACAGGTCCCGTGCGCATTGCTTTCTTCTTGCGCTCCTTCCACCCCGAGAGACGCGCCGCGCGCTCCAGACATTCCCTCTGGCCGCAGGACGTGATCTTCATTCCCTGGCCCGTCGTCTCGCCCGCTTCGAGGCTGTTCTTGAGCCGGATCTCGAGCGGATCGATCCCGAGCTCCTCGGCGAGCCGGTCCACCTGGCTTTCGATGGCGAACGTGGCCTGGGGATTGCCGTACCCGCGGAACGCGCCGGCGTAGGGGTTGTTCGTGTAGACCACCTTCCCCGTGACGCGGACATGGGGCACCCTGTAGAGGGACGAAAAGGACCGGATCATGATCCAGGGCGTTGTCGCTCCCCAGGAGGTGCGCCCCCCGTTGTCGAGGGTGATTTCCACGTCCCGGAAGGTGAAGGAGCCGTCCTTCCCGGCGCCCGACCGGATGAAGATCGTTGCGGGCTGGCGGAAGGGGGACACGGTGAACTCCTCTTCCCTGTCGAAGAGGAGGCGCACCGGCCGGCCGGCGGCCCGCGACAGGAAGACCGAGATCGGCTCGAAGGGATAGATATCGAGCTTCGATCCGAACCCCCCGCCGATCACGGGCTGGACCACGCGGATCCGCTCGGCCGGGATGCCCGTGATCCGGGCCAAATCGTTCCTGTAAAGAAAGGGAACCTGGGTGGACGAATGGATCGTCAGAGAGCCGGACGGATCGAAATCGGCGATCACGCCGCAGGGACCGAGGCAGCAGTGGGTCACGCGGTGCAGGCGGAAGGTTCCTTCCACGACGACGTCCGATTCCGCCTCTCCGTCCCCCACCTTTCCGTGCGAGTAGTTGTATTTGAGAAGGATGTTGTTCTTGCTCTTCTTGTGGATCGCCGGTGCGCCCTCGGCAAGCGCCTCATCCGCTGAAAAGAGGGGGGGCAGGTCTTCGTACTCCACGCGGATCAGGCGGAGCGCGGCCTCGGCGGCCCCGGGCGTCTCGGCGGCAAGGGCCGCCACCTCGTCGCGGCGGCACGTCACCTTTCCGCTCTTGAGGGCGAAGTTGTCCTTTCCGAAACCGAAGGGGACGGACGGGATGTGGGCGGCCGTGAGAACGGCGCGCACGCCGGGATATGCTTCGGCCTTCGACGTGTCGATCGAAACGATGCGGGCGTGGGGCCTGTCGGCGTAGAGGATCTTCCCGTGCAGCATCCGCGGGAGCTCGATGTCGTGGATGTAGCGGGACGATCCGGCCGCTTTCTCCGGACCGTCCAGCTTGGGAACACGGGCGCCGATGAGGTCAACCATCATTCCCTCCGGGCGCAGCGCAATCGAGCACGGAATCGACGATCTTCCGGTACCCCGTGCAGCGGCAGAGGTTCCCTTCGAGACCCCGCTTGACATCATCCTCCGTGGGTGAGGGATTCTCGAGAAGGAGGCCGTATGCGGCCATGATCATGCCGGGTGTGCAGAACCCGCACTGGACAGCGCCCATTCGGATGAAGGATTCCTGGATCGGGTGAAGCTTTCCCCTGTCGGAGAGTCCCTCGATGGTGAGGACCTCGGCGCCGGCGCACTCGGCGGCGAGCACGAGACAGGCGTTGACAAGCTTTGTGTTCAGCATGACCGAGCAGGCGCCGCACTCCCCCTCGCCGCACCCGAGCTTGGTTCCCGTCAACCCGAGATGTTCCCTGAGCACTTCAACGAGCGTGTCCGATGCGGACACGCTCAGAGCAACGGCTTCGCCGTTGACCGTCATCGACAGATCAATCCTGTCGGGCATCTTCGAGCATCCTCCTCAGCAGAGTTCCCGTCATCTCTCTCCTGTAATCGGCCGAAGCCCGCACATCGGAAATGGGGCTGATTTCGTCCCGGGCGACCCGGCAGGCCGACTCGATCGTTTTGTCATCGAGACGCTCCCCTTCGAGCCGGTCCTCGGTCCGGCGTCCCCTCAAGGGCACGGGCGCCACGGAGCCGAAGGCAACACGCACTTTGGACGCGGCGGCGCCTTCGGTTGTTTTGTTGTCAACGACCATGGAGACGCCCACGGAGACGACGGCGATCTCCATGGCGGGACGGGTGCCGAATTTCCTGTAATCGGAAAAGTTCGCTCCCCTGTTCAGCGGAATCCGGATCCCGACGAGGAGCTCCCCGGAACGGAGCACCGTTTCGCCGGGACCGGTGAAAAAGTCGCACGCCGGCACTTCCCCGGCTTCTTCCCGCCCCGGGACGGCGATCTCGAGAAGAGCGTCGGAGACGATGAGCGGAACGGCCGTGTCGGCCGCCGGCGAAGCGTTGCAGACGTTGCCGCCGATGGTGGCCCTGTTCCGGACCTGTGGACAGGCGACGGCCCCGGCGGCCCGGGCGAGAACAGGACACTCTTCGCGAACGAGATCGCTCCCCGCGATCTCGGACAGGCTGGTGCAGGGACCGATGACGAGCTCCCCGCGGGACGATATTCCGCGGGACGTCTTCCCGCGGGTCGTCATTCCGCGGAGCTCTTCGATCGATT
>CAZWHE010000015.1:29696-42232 GCA_964633825.1 uncultured Phycisphaerales bacterium
ATTCCGCGGGACGTCTTCCCGCGGGTCGTCATTCCGCGGAGCTCTTCGATCGATTTGAGATCGACGACCAGATCGGGGGACCGGCCTTCCCGTTTCCACTGGACAACCAGATCGGTTCCACCGGCCAGGAGAACGGCCTTCCCTCGCGGGACGCCGTGAATAACCTCGATCGCCTCGATGAGATTTTTCGGCCTCATATATGCCGGCATGTCAGGAATCCGCCCGGTGTGATAGTATAAGCAACAAGACAATGTGGGGTGAAAATCACCTACCCCGGATATTTCACCAATCCACGAAAAGACAATTACTTTAAGCAATACCCGAAAGCGATACCACCCTTTTATGCATCGACCTCCGAATGTGGAACAGCCGCTGGATGAGGCGCCGTCTTGACCCGGCTATAACCTCTTTCTATGATCGGTTCTCATACATTGTCTCGGTGTTTGAATGAACACCCGTTCTCTTAACCAAGCCGGATAGATCTGAACAATGTCATACATACTCAAAGGCCGCACCATCAAAAAAATCGCCGTCATCGGTTCGGGCCGGATCGGCCCCGACATTGCATTCCACTTCAGCAAGGCCCTCCACAAGCGCGGCGTCCCCGTCGTGGTTGTCGACGTCGAGGAATCCGCTCTCAAGACGGGTTCGGCCAAAGTTCGCCGGAAACTGGACAAAGGAGTGGAAAAAGGGAAACTCAAGCCCGAGGCGGCCGATGCCGTCTTCGACAACCTGACCTTCACGACCGATTACTCACAGATCGTCGGAGCCGATATGGTCATCGAGGCCGCCACCGAGGATCTGGAGATCAAGCACAAAACCGTGGCCCGGGCGGAGGGTCTCCTTGCCGATGACGCCCTCATCGCCTCCAACTCCTCCCACATGGAGCCGGACGCTGTCTTCAGCCTGGCCAAGAAGAGAGCGCGGACCATGGTGATCCACTCTTTCTTCCCCGCTGATCGGAACCCGCTCGTCGAGATCGTGCCCGGCGGCGAAACGGATGCCGGGCTGGTCGACTTCGTCATGGCCTTTTACGAACAGATCGGCAAGATCCCGATCCGTGTGAAGAGCCGTTTCGGTTATGCCGTCGACCCGGTTTTCGAGGGTCTCTTCCAGGCCGCCGCCCTCTGCGTGGAAGAAGGGCTCTGCGACGTCAAGCAGGCCGACGCCATCGCACAAAAAGCGCTCGGCCTCGGCACGGGGCCCTTCGCGAGCATGAACATGACCGGTGGCAATGCAATCGCCCGCTTCGGTCTCGATGAGATGCGCGGGAAGATCATGCCCTGGTTCCGGGCGCCCGGGATCCTGAACGACCGGATCGATTCGGGCGAGCCCTGGCCCGTCGCGGGTCCCGGCGAGAAAGTCGAGTACTCGGCCGAAACGGACGATGTCGTATCGAAGAGGCTCACCGGAGCCTGGTTCGGCCTCGTCTGCCATGTTCTCGATTCGGGCATCTCGAACACGGCCGACCTGAACATGGCCGTCGAGACCGGGCTCTCCATGAGAGCGCCCTTTTCCGGCATGAACAAAATCGGCGTGGACCAATCGCTGCAGCTCGTCGAAGAGTACGCCGCGGCCCATGAGGGCTTCGAGGTTCCCCATTCCCTGAAAAAGCAGGCGGCAACGGGCGAGCCCTGGGAGATTCCGGTCGTTCTCCGCCGCGACGCGGGCGACGTGGCTGTTGTCACGATCAGGAGGCCGCGCGTGTTGAACGCCCTCGACGCCGACGTGTTCACACAGCTCAAGCTCACCTTCGACGCGATCAAGGCGGACGATAAGATCAAGGCCGCCGTGCTCACCGGGTTCGGCGTCAAAGCCTTTGTGTCGGGAACCGATATCGTTGAGCTCGCCGCGCTGAAGAGCGTGATGGAAGTCACGGGTCTTTCCATGAGGGGCCAGATCGTGTTCAACCGGATCGAAAACCTGGGAAAGCCCGTAGTGGCCGCCATGAACGGCCTCGCTTTCGGGGGCGGCAACGAGGCCGCCATGGCGTGCACGTGCCGCATCGCGGCGGCGGGCCAGAAAATCCTGGCCGGACAGCCCGAGCCCAACCTCGGCATCATCCCGGGTTACGGCGGAACACAGCGCCTGCCGAGGCTGATCGGCCTGGAGAAAGCCTGGCCCCTTCTTCGCACGGGCCTCCCTTTTTCGTCGGCCCAGGCGCTCGAATGGGGGCTGATCGAAAAAGAGGTCGCCCGGGAAGATCTCGTCGACGAGGCGATCTCGCTGGCGCGCGATATCGCCCGGGGCGCAAAAGAGGTCCGGCCCATCCCGAAGGACCCCATCCCGGTTCCCGAATCCCTTCCCCACGTCGACATCGGCCACCTTTCGACCAGGATCGACGAGATCATCCGGAAAGCCATCCTCGAAGGGGCCGCCATGAACCTTTACAACGGCATGACCCACGAGGCCAACCTCTTCGGGGAATGCGCGTCCACCGAGGATTTGAAAATCGGGATGGAGAATTTCCTCAAAAACGGCCCGAGAAAGAAAGCCCAATTTGTCAACAGGTAGAATCCGCCTGCTCTTGGAGAGATGTTGATTTCATGACCTCGATTCCGCACAAGAAACCCCGTTCCGCGCTTTTGCAGCCAGCGCTGTTCTTCTTCACCGCCTTCCTCCTCCTGGCCGCGGGCTCCCTGTTCGGCTGTTCGGACACGGAGTCTTCGGACACGGAGTCTTTAGGCACAAAGCCTGTTCCGGAAGAACCGCCGCCGCCGGAGCGGGTTGAAACCCGTGCCGACGGCGAATCATGGAAGATGCTCCTCATCACACTCGACACGACGCGGCGGGACCATCTCAGCTGTTACGGATTCTCTGAAACCACATCGCCCAACCTGGACGGCCTGGCGAAGCGCGGCATTCTTTTCAAACAGGCCGTGGCCCCCACGCCGACCACACTCCCCTCGCACGCCACGATCCTGACCGGCCTCGATCCCCAGGAGCACGGGGTCAGGAACAACAGCGCCTTTGTGCTCGACTCCTCCCACACAACCATCGCCGAAGTCCTTGCCGCCAGGGGTTACACCACGGCGGCGACCCTCGCCGCTTTCCCCGTGGGAGCGCACTCCGGCCTGAGCCAGGGTTTCTGCAGTTACGACGACGCCTTCGAAAACATCAAGGGTTTCGGCGGTCTCAAGATGGACCAGAGGAAAGCCGACGAGGTGACGGACAGGACGCTCGCCTGGCTCGAAGACCACAGGGACGAACCCTTTTTCCACTGGGTCCACTACTTCGATCCCCACTTTCCCTACGAACCTCCCAGAGAATTCATTACGAGCTTTATGCTGGACTATGACAGCGAGATCGCCTTCATGGACTCTGAGATCGGAAGGCTGATCGATGGCATCGACCGGCTCGGCCTGTCCGAAAAAACGTGGATTCTCTGTGTGGGCGACCACGGCGAGTCGCTCGACGAGCACGGCGAGCTCAACCATTCCATGCTGATATACGGGGCCACGCAGTATGTGCCCTGCATCCTCGTCCCCCCGCCGGGCTGGAGCGGCCTGCCCGAAGAACGGATCCGCGGCCGGCGCGTCGAAGAAGTGGTGAGGCTCAAAGACCTCGCACCCACGATGCTCGACGCGCTCGGCTTCAGCGGGAACGATTCGATGGGAACGGGATCGAGCCTGCTCTCCCTCGTTTCCGGGGCCTGGGAGGGGCCGCAAGCGGCATACACGGAAACACTCGTGCCGGCTCTCGAATACAGGTGGAGCGATCTGCGCGGCGTGAGAACCGACCGATGGAGCTATATCAGGGCTCCCGAGCCGGAGCTCTACGACCTGGAAAAGGACCCCGGGGAGACGGTCAACGTGTACGGCTCCCACCCCGAAATCGCCGAGCGCCTCTCTGCGCTCTGCGACTGTTTCATCGAGAAGGAGCAGGATCTGCAAATCGAACCCATCGATCCCGAAACCCTGGAAAAGCTCCGCCAGCTGGGCTACACGACCGGCTCCTATCCGAGGATGCCGTCGACGGACGAGACCGATCCCGCCGCAAAGAAAGACCCCAAGAAGCTGATGCACCTCATAGACAAGATCAACAAGGCCAAAGCCGCCATCGTGATGAACAAGGAGGAAAAGGCGGAGGAACTCCTCGAAGAAGTGCTTGCCGAAGATCCGACCAATCCCCAGGCGGCACGCCTTCTCGGCAAGACCTGCATCACGCTCGGTCGTTACATGAAGGCCGTCGAGATCTTCGACCGGTATCTCGAGCTCAACACGGGCGACAGGGAGATTCTTCTCGGAAAGGCGCGGGCATACGCCGCTTCACAAAACCTCGAAATGGCGCAAGAGACACTGGAAGCCTTGCTGGAATCGGTCCCCCGCGATTCCATCGTGCACGGTTTCCTGGGTGAGATTCTATACCTCAGGGGGATGCAGGAGAAAGCAGCCGGCCACACGGACAAGATCCGGCCCTTCATTGAGGACGCACTGGCCCATTTCAAGAAGGCGCTCATGGCCGATCCCGTGGAGAGCATATCGGCTTTTCGCATGGGCTGCATCCTTCAGGAGCAGGACCGGAGCGGAGAAGCGATCGCTCTCTTCGAAAACGCGCTCGTTCGAAAGCCGGACTGGGCGGAAGCCCACGCGCGCCTCGCTTCGGCGCTCAAAACGGCCGGCCGGATCGATGATGCGCTCGAACATTACCAAACAGCGGACACCCTCGGCTTCCCGAACCCCGGTTTTCTCCTCGAATACGGGATCACGCTCCTCAATTCCCAGAAACCGGAAAAAGCGGTGGAGATATGGGAAAAGGCGCTCTCCCTGAATCCCCCGCCGCCGATCGAGGAAAAGATCAGGGAGAACATGGACAAGGTGATTTACTGACAGGAACATTTTTTTCGAACCTATGGACATCACGCCAACAGACGCATCGATCATCACGACCTACCGCTGCCAGATGCGGTGCCGCATGTGCAACATCTGGCAGAACCCGACGAAGCGGGAGCGCGAGATCGAGCCGAGGGAGCTCGAGATCCTGCCGCGCCTGAAGTTCATCAACGTCACGGGCGGCGAGCCCTTCCTGAGGGACGACCTCGACGAGATTGTCGAGGTCCTGTTCACCAAGGCCCCGCGCGTCGTCATATCGACGTCGGGCTGGCACGTGGACAGGATCCTGCGTCTCACCGAGAGGTTTCCGGCGATCGGCATCCGCGTCAGCACGGAGGGCCTGGCCGAGAAGAACGATTATCTCCGCGGTCGGGACGGCGGTTTCGAGAGGGGTTTGAAGGTTCTGCGCACGCTGCGCGAGATGGGTGTGGGCGACATCGGTTTCGGCATCACCGTGTCGAACAACAACTCGAAGGACATGCTCGATCTCTACGAGCTGTCGAAAGAGCTCGGGATGGAGTTTGCGACCGCGGCCTTTCACAACGGATACTACTTTCACAAGTACGACAACGAGATCACCAACAAGAAGGAGGTGATCGCCGACTTCGACGAGCTGATCGACAGGCTTCTCAAGGAGCGGAGTCCCAAGAGCTGGTTCAGGGCGTTTTTCAACCTCGGCCTGATCAACTACATCAGGGGAAACAGGCGGATGCTTCCCTGCGAGGCGGGGACGGTCAATTTCTTCGTCGATCCCTACGGCGAGGTTTTTCCCTGCAACGCTTTAGAGGAGAGGTACTGGATGGAGAGCATGGGCAACATCCGGGACTTCACCCGTTTCGACGATCTCTGGCAAGGCGAGCGTGCGGCCCGCGTGAGGGATCTCGTCGCGACCTGTCCCAAGAACTGCTGGATGGTGGGGACGGCTGCGCCGGTGATGAAGAAGTATTTCCGCCATCCCCTGAAGTGGGTGGTGATGAACAAATTGAGGAGCCTCTTCGGCTTGTCGGTCTGCGTCGACGACATTCCCCGCTACGACGTGGGACAGAACCCGCGACAGGGAAACCTCGAGGAGAAGACGAAGCCGGCCGCGCGGCGGGGTTGAAAGATATGCCAAATATTATCGTGCTTGGCACACGGGGCATTCCGGGTATTCCGGGAGGCGTCGAAACACACTGCGAACACCTCTATCCCCGCCTCGTCGATCTGGGATGCCGCGTCACACTGATCAGAAGAACGCCTTATGTCTCGGAAGACAACAAGCGGAACAGCCACAACGGTGTCGGGCTGGTCGATCTCTTTGCTCCGCGGACAAAAAGCCTCGAGGCGATCGCTCACACGCTCATCGGCGTCCTCTATGCACGAATCAAATCACCCGACATCCTCCACATCCATGCCATCGGCCCTTCCCTCGCCGTTCCTCTGGCCAGGCTCCTGGGACTCAGAGTCGTCGTGACCAATCACGGCCCCGACTATGACAGGCAGAAATGGGGCCGGTTCGGCAAGTTCATACTGCGGCTCGGTGAAAGACTGGGCTGCCGGTACGCAAACGCCATAATCGTCATTTCCGAGGTTATCAAGAGAGCGATCGAAAAGAATTACAGCAGAGACGACTGCCATCTGATCTTCAACGGAGTCACTCTGCCGGACAGATCTCCCGCCGACGACTATATCCGCTCCCTCGGTCTCTCAAGGAAAAAATACATCATCGCCGTCGGCCGGTTCGTCGAAGAAAAAGGTTTTCATGACCTGATCGAGGCTTATTCCGGGATAGACGCCCCCGCCTGCAGGCTCGTGATTGTCGGGGACGCCGATCACGAAACCTCCTACAGCAGATCGATAAAAGAAAAAGCCCGAAAGACCGGAATCGTCCTGACCGGTTATATCATGGGTGAGGAGCTGAGGCAGATATTCACGCACGCACGCCTCTTCGTCATGCCTTCCTACCATGAAGGGCTCCCCATCGCCCTCCTGGAAGCCATGAGCTACAACCTCGACGTGCTCGCCAGCGATATTCCGGCAAACCTCGAAGTCCGTCTCGACGGGGCGGATTATTTCACGACGGGAGACGTGAAAGAGCTCGCCTCGAAAATAGAGCTCAAGCTCGGGAGAGAAAGCCGAGTCGATTTCCGCGGCAAGATCGAGGAAAAATACTGCTGGGATAAAATCGCGAAGCAGACCCTGGAAGTGTACGAAAAGACATGCCGGAAATGGCGGGGATGATCAACAGGCGTTATCGTCTCCCAAGATCATCGTGATCGTGGTCATGGCGATGATCTTGAGATCGTGGAAAAAAGACCAGTTTTCGATGTACCAGACGTCGCACTGAACCCGCTTCTTCATCAGCAGCGGATCCTGAGTCTCCCCCCTGTATCCATTGATCTGGGCAAAACCGGTGATCCCGGGCTTGATGAAGTGACGGGCCATGTATTCGTCGATGATCCTCGAGTAGTGTTCGGTGTGTTTCAACATATGCGGACGAGGCCCGACAACGGACATGTCTCCCCTCAAGACATTGAAGAATTGGGGCAGCTCATCCATATTGGTCTTTCTCAAGATCATTCCCACCGGGGTGATTCTATCGTCGTTCTTCGTCGCCTGAATGGAATCGGCATCCACGTTCACCCTCATCGATCTGAACTTCCAGCACCAGAAGGATTTGTTGTCCTTGCCCGAGCGCATCTGTTTGAAAAAGATGGGGCCGGGGGAGCTGAGCTTGACCAACAGGGCAATGATCGGAAAGAGCCACGAGAAGATACAGACGATCATAAACAGAGAAAAGACGATATCGAAGGTCCGCTTGATGATCTGGTTGAACCACTTCTCGAGCGGCTGTTTCCTCGGCAGAATGACAAAAGAAACGTATCCGGGAGAATCGATCGAAATGCTTTTCAGGAACTCTTTGACATTGCTGCTGTGCCCGTTGCCCGTTCCGTTGGCTTTCGGAGCGGAGACGCCGTTGCTTTCAGCCGGGGCCCGTGCTTTGTCAGGCATGGGGAGCAGGTACCTGGGACTCGGGTGGGACTGTCTGAAGCGGGTGTGCGTGAGACAGCAGCGGCTGTAAACCCAGTGTTCGAGCTTCACGTCTCCCATGTAATGAGGGAGCTCCTGCTGGATATCACTCAAAGCTTGGCGGGACAGGTTGGAAAGACTCTCATCATCCAGCTCTTCCGACCGACATTCTCCCAGAACGCGAAGAAATGACGGGATGCATTCCATTCGTTGCAAAAACCGTATTTGAGCACTGGGATTTTTTTCGATCGTGTCGAGTACGAGATGAAAATCAGTCGCGTAAAAAGGAGAGGCGAGAAGGGTTCTTCTCAATCCCGGATTAGATGCTTTTTCCTCCCCGGTAAGCCTACGGCTATCCATCACTGACCACCAGTCGGTATGTTACGAGTCCACCCTTTTCCTAATGTTCCGAACCCTCATAAAGACTCGAGTATCGAAACATCTTAATATTCGGCAAATATTTCAGAAAACTCAAATCCTTAAGGCTAAAAGAATAATACTGAATCTATAAGATGAATTCAAGAAATATTAAGAGAATAAACCAAATAAGTGCAAATACCCGGCATGGTTCTTTAATTCATACATTCCGATTTGTTCCGAAATCGGAGTCTCTCCTGAGATAATTATTTTGATTACTATGTGTTATGCGTTTGATCAAAATGATTAATGTCGACATCCACCGGCAAGCCTTCCCGGTGGTCATTGGATTTGCTTATCACTCCATCTCAAAGATCGAACTTATTAATTCCAGATTATTCAACTTGAACCAATACGATCCCGCGCACAGGATCGAGTGTGACCCGATCTTCCACGGGTTCATATGCCAGCGATCCTGTCCATGAGCCGTCCCTGTTCACAAAGGGGCTCCCCTGGGAAACGACCTTTTTGTACTTTTTCTTCAACTTGCATATATAGCTTTTGTCTTCGGCCGGATTGACCAGGACCAGGCCTTTCGCAAATCGCCTCATATAAACGGCATTGTCCAGGGCCGAGAAGCTCTCCAGGGGCGGGCCCAAATCGATATCGTATTCAGGATGATAAGAGACGACGGATGGGCGATCGGGACCGGCATCTCTCATTCTGAGGGCAATGTTCTCGTTTCCAACGAGAAGATAACTCGCCACGATAAACATTCTGCACTCGCGATCGTTGTTCAGCCCCACTTTCCTGCTCACAAGGCCGATGATCTTGTCCTTTTTCTTTGCCTCCACAACGTCGAGGATATGTTTCCAGTGATCTTTTCCGAGATACTCGTCCATCTCCGCCCTGAAGGGCCAGACCTCGCACAACCCCCCATCGACGAACCTGAGATTTTCATCCTCCCTGTGGGACAGTTCCACACAGTTGCAGAACAGGGATTTGCCCTTCATCTTTGTTTTGATATGTCCCAGCGCCCTCTGCGTTGCCCGTCTCCACTTTTCCTCGGTATAGCCGTCAGGGAGATGGCCTTTCCAGCTCTTGGTGTTCACTATGTTGTGGGCCATATCGACATAGAGACCGTCACAGCCGTCGTCTTCCATCTTTCCGACCACCACGTGAGCGAAATAATTGACATAGTGGTTCAGGGCATTCGGATCGCTGTCATCGACCAGATCGGAACGGTCCATCAAAAAGAATTTCCCTTTGAACCCGCCGAAGATCCTCTTGTTCTTAAAACGGCTTTGGCTGCAGTGGGTGAACATGTTTTCATTGCTGTCGATGTGTTTCCAGTCAAAGCCGCGCATCGATTCCGTCTTTTCGAGAAGATTGCTGTAAAGGTAAAGGGGAATGCCTTTTATCTTGTCTCTGAAAAAGGCGGGCCGCGAGGTGATGACAAAACTGAAATGCTTGTTCACAAAGTCTATCTGTTCATCCGACGGGTACCGGGCGGAAAAAAACGATATGCCTGAGTAGACATTCTTTTTAAAGCCTCTTTCGGCCATTTCAGAGATCTTTTCACGAGCGATCTCG
Source organism: uncultured Phycisphaerales bacterium (assembly GCA_964633825.1). GTDB lineage: Bacteria > Planctomycetota > B15-G4 > B15-G4 > CAYZWU01 > CAZWHE01. Next base: position 39,488 of record CAZWHE010000015.1, read on the forward strand.
GGAACATCGACTTCCCTGATCTTGCCGATAACGGTGTTTGCGCTTTCCAGGGTGGAATAGGCCTTGCGGAAGAGCTTCATCGCTTGATTTCTGTCCTTTCTGCCGAACGCCTTTTTCGCCTGGCCGAACAGGTCATCCACTTCCGTGAGATCATATCCCTGCGCTTTCTTTCGATTGTAGAGCTCTTTGAACTTGATGAACTGCTTCCTCATCTCCGGACTCATCATCTTGAACGGCTCCGGTTCACCCTGCGGGGCATCCGCCGGAAGTGCATAAACCGTATCAGGAGCACTGACCGCTTCCGGAACCGATTCGCAAGCAACGGCCGTCATGAGGAATAGAATGCAGAACAAAAAAGTATGTCCGAACATCATGGCGATACCATCCTTAACAAAACCCGCCCTCATTAAGAAATTTCAGGCCCTTCGATCTCTCTATCCATTCCGAACAGACCAAGGATCCTGTATGAAGTGACATTATCAACAGGATTTTTTCATAAAAAACGATCTTCCTTCCAATCAGAAGCGAAGAGGTTCTTTATAGAGACCGAAAACCTCCTTCAAGACGGCCATGACCTCGCCCACAGTGGCGTAGACGGCGACGGCGTCCATGATCGGGGGCATGAGGTTGGATTCGCCCGAACCGGCTGTTTTGCGGAGCCGGCCGAGGGCGGCTTCCACGGCGGCGGAATCGCGCCCGGTTTTGATTTTGTTCAGACGCATCACCTGTTTGTGCGCTTCTTCTCCCCTGAAGGGGTGGAGAGCCACCTCGGGCTCCTCCTCGTCGATCCGGAAACAGTTGACGCCCACCTTGCGGACCCGGCCCTGCTGGAGCGCTTTCTCCTGCTCGTACGCCTGCCGGGAAACGTCGGCCTGGACCACTCCTTCGGCCACGGCCCGAACGATGCCGCCCGCTTTGTCGACCCTCTCCATCTCATTGACGATGAGCTTTTCCATCTCATTGGTCAGGGTTTCCACATAGTACGAGCCCGCAAAGGGATCGACCGTGTCGCACACCCCCACCTCTTCCTGGAGGATCTGCATCGTCCTGAGAGAGATGAGGGCCGCCTTCTCGGTCGGTATGGTGTACGCCTCGTCATAGGAGCAGAGCGCCATTGTCTGCGTGCCCGAGAGAGCCGACGCCAGGGCGTAGTATGCGCCGCGCACGATGTTGTTCTCCGGCTGTTCGATGGTGAGACCGCCCCCGCCGCCGCCGGCGATCATGCGCAGAACCATGGACCGCGGGTTCTGCGCGCCGTAGCCCTCCTTGACGATCCGGGCCCAGAGCCGGCGGCCCGCCCGGAACTTGGCCACCTGTTCGAAGAGATTGCCGTGGATGTCGAAGTTGAAGGAGAGGCGCGATGCAAAGGAGTCGATGTCGAGGCCCCGCGCCAGGACGTGATCGATATAGGCTTTGGCGATGCAGAAGCCGAAAGCCATCTCCTGCACCGGGTTTGCGCCCGACTCGCGGATGTGGTACCCGCAGACCGATACGGGACTGTACTTCGGCGCTTCCTCTGCGCAGAAGAGGATGGTGTCGCCAATGAGGCGGATCGACGGTTCCACGGGAAAGACCCATGTGCCGCGGCCCACATACTCCTTGAGGATGTCGTTCTGGGCCGTGCCGCGCAGGGTTTTCAGGTCGAAGCCCCGCTTCCGCGCCATGGCGAAGTACATGGCCATGAGCACGACGGCGGCGCCGTTGATGGTGAGGGAGACGGTGATCTTGTCGAGGTCGATCCCATGGAAGGCTTCCTCCATGTCGGCCAGGCTGTCAACGGCCATGCCCACGCGTCCCACCTCGCCCTCGGCCATGGGATCGTCCGAGTCGAGGCCGACCTGCGTGGGGAGATCGAATGCCACGTTGAGCCCCGTCTGCCCCTGCGAGATCAGATAGAGAAAGCGCTCGTGCGTCTCGGCCGCCGTGCCGAAGCCCGAATACTGGCGCATCGTGAAAGGCCGTGAACGGTACATGAGAGGGTGGATCCCCCGGGTGAAGGGAAATTCTCCCGGCATGCCGATGCCCCTTTCCCCTCCCGAGGCTTCAACATCCTCGCCCGTGTAAACCGGCTTGATCGAAAGACCCGATTCGAGGACTACGGGACGGATCTCCTTCTTTTTCTCGCTCATCTCTTCTCCACAAAGGAGGACACAAAGGGGGACGCGATACGCGATGATCCGTAAGCGCATTCTCTTTTCCATCCCCCCAAAAAGAGAGGGATCTGTTGAGAATCCTGCCCGGGCCACGGGCCGGGTTTTTCTTGCGCACCCCCCTTATAGCGAGGCTTTGCGAGCGTGGGGGGTAAGCAAGGAAGGCCCGAGCCCCCTTGTGGCCCGGAAGACCCTTGGCATATCCCTCTCTTTTTGGGGGGATGGAAAAGAGAAATACGGATCATCGCGTATCGCGTCCCCCTTTCAAATACTCCGCGATTTTCTGAAAGGGCGTTCCCGTGGGAAAGACGCGGTCAACGCCGATCTCACGGAGCTCGCCCCGGTCCTGCGCGGGAATGTTGCCGCCCACGATCCAGGTTCTGTCGCCAAGCCCTGCTTCATCGATCAGGGCTTTCATCTTCGTGCAGATGGGAATGTGGGAGCCCGACATGATCGAAAGTCCGATCACGTCGACGTCCTCCTCGACGGCCGCCTTGACGATGGCGTCCACCGATTGGCGGAGACCCGTGTAGATCACCTCGAATCCCGCTTCCATGAGAGCGCGGACCACAACCTTGGCCCCCCGGTCATGGCC
>CAZWHE010000016.1:0-41498 GCA_964633825.1 uncultured Phycisphaerales bacterium
GAGAAGGATTGAAAAACACGGGGAATCGATGATCATGAACCAGCGAAAGACAAAGAATCATATCATCATTTTCAGCCTTGCTGTTGTCTGCGCCGTCTGGCTGGCGGGGACCGGCTTCGCTGTTGAGACCACACCCCCGGCGCCAAAGCAGGCATCGGCAACACTGAACATCAAGCCGGGCGATCTCAGCGGGACGATATACAATGTCCAGGGTAAACCCCTAAGCGGTGTCCAAATCACGACAATGGATTCCAAGGGGGAGGTCACATCCAAGGCCGTTACCGGAAAGGATGGAGGCTACAAGCTCGTGGGGCTCGAGGAAGGCAAGTACGCTCTTCACATACACGGTAAAAAATCAGGCACTTTGAATATTACAGGAGAATCGAACATCTCTAATTTGAAAGCTGTCATTCCTGCGGTGCGGTCGGTATCGAACCCGAGCGCATCAAGAGAAGGGGGATTCAACTCGGCGAATTCTGAGTCTACAACATTTAAAATGCCCTACTCTTACATCATTGTCGTCGACTGGGATGCTCAAAAAGACGGACCTTTCGGAACAACCGATCCCACGCAGCACGGAAATGTAAGCCCTTGATTATTTTATATATTTAGTGATGACGGAGTGGCCTTGGGAAGGAGATAATCGCTGAGGCCATTTTCTATTACACGGAAAGGCCATTCTATTGCGAGGATTTGGAGGTAGGCCTCTTCAAGGAAGGGTCTGACGACTTTCGATGCGCATCGTTATCCTGCCTTGCCTCCTAACCTCCTGGTCTTTTAGTCGATTATGGGAATACAGGCAATGACGATAAAGCGGGAAGCGGGACCCATAACAATTTTCTTGCTGATTCTGTTCCAGATTCAGTTTTTCTGCGGCTGCGCCGGCACGGGCGACGCCGAGAGGGTCAACGAGGCTGTCCTTCGAGCCAGACGTCACAACTACACGACCGAGAGGTGTCTCCAGCTGGCACGCAGGTCGCGCAAGATGCTCTCTCAGAGGGATATGGATTACCGCATAGGGGGCGGGGACGTCCTCGACATCAGCGTCCGCGGTTTGGAGAGGCGCGGCGAGTTCACAACCGTGACAGTGCGCGTCGAGGAGAGCGGCGTCATTACTTTTTCACTCCTTCCTCCCGTCAGTGTGAAGGGGTTGACCGCCGGCGAGCTCGAGAAGAAGCTCAACAGCCTCATCGTCGAGATGGATTTCATCAAGGACCCGCGGGTCGGCGTCATCGTCAGGGAATTCAGGAGCAAGAATATTGCCGTGCTCGGTGCGGTCATTCGTCCGGGTGAATATACCATCCAGAAGAACAGCATCACCTTGTACGAAGCCCTGGCTATGGCCGGGGGCCCATCCAGCGAAGCCGGCTATGCTTTGCACGTCATTCGCGGATGCGGGGAAGATGACGAGAGGATTTCCGGGCCGTTTGTCCCGGAGACGGGCGAGTCGGACGAGACCATTACCGTTGACCTCATCTCCCTCATGAAAGAGGCCGATCTCGAGCTCAACCTGCTTCTTCACGACGACGATATCGTTTATATCCCCGAGGCGGAGTATTTTTATGTGATCGGTTTCGTAAATAGCCCGGGTGGGTTTCCGTTGAATCGTCCCATGAGGGTGCTTGATGGGATCGCCGTGGCCAGCGGATTGATTCCGAAAGAAGCTTCGCCCAGTGAGTGCGCCTTGAAACGGATCGAAGGGGATAGGGAGGTTGTCATTCCGCTCGACCTAGTGGCGATTGTCGAGGGCGAAGAACCGAATTTCTTCCTCATGCCGGATGACATCATCGACGTGCGGCAGACCAAGCTCCGATTTTTTGCCCTCGAAGCATGGGATTGGATAAAGAGGATATTCACTTTCAGCTACCAGCTGAATAAGAGGGCTTATGACAGGAACTGATAAATCAGCTTCGGGTCGCAGTCCTGAAGATGAAGAGGTGAGGGAAATTCGAATGCAGACAGGTGCGCAATCTCAAAAAACAGATTTGAGTCAGGAGGAACTGACTCCCCATCTCAAGCATCACCTGAGAAAGATCATAGCCCGGAAATGGATCCTCATCAGCGCCCTCCTTATCTGTGTATCGTGCACTACGGTTTACACTTTTCTCCAGAAGCCTGTTTACGTCTCGAGGAGTCGGCTCGAGATTTACCCGGTGAGCACCATTTCGGAAGTAATCATGGCGGCTTACGACCCGACGCTCAGCGGGGTGGCGGGCGTTGCCGTGCACAGAGCCTTCCTGGAAACGCAGTACGAGCTGATTCTGTCCAATTCGATCATCGAGAAGACGTCCAGGCATTTCGACCTGAAGTCGTCGATAAGAGAAGGGCTCAACGTTACGCCGATTCAATACACATGGCTGGTCGATATTACGTTCGAGTGGACCAATCCTGTTCAGGCCGCCGAGGTCGTCAACTATCTTGTCGATACGTATCTTGAAGAGTACCGCCTCCGCACACAGTCGGTGAACAGCGAGACATTGAAAACCAAGGTGATGCTGGCGGCGGATCTCAAAAAGGAAGTCGCCGACAAGTACGGGGCGTGGCAGGAATACATCTCGACGAATAAGCTGCTGCATCTCGAAAATGCATCGGAAAAACTGAGCCAGAGCTATAACAGCCTGAACGCCGCTCTCAACGAGGCGATTCTCAACCACAGCGAAGCCAGGCGCCGGCACGAAATGATACAGGCGGCATTTAAAAAGGACAACCTGGAGGAGATGCCCGAGGTTTTCGAGGATTCCACGTTGAACGCCTTGAAGGTCCAGCTTTTCGGCGCCCAGCTCGAGCTCAAAAGACTCAAGCAGGATTTCGGCGAAATACACCCGTTGGTCGAGTCGGCGGAATATGAAATCGGTTTGATCGAGAAAATGATCGCATTGGAAAAGGCGGCCTTTTTCTCTTATGAAACAAAGCGATATGAGCGTGCAAAGAAGGCTGAAGAACACCAGAGAGAGCTCCTCCAAGAGGAAGAGAAGGAGTTGGAGCAATTCTACAGCAAGCTCGGAGAATACAACGCCCTGGAAAATGAATACAAGCAGGCGCAGCAAAAACTGAACGACGTGAACAAGGTTGTCAGGGAACTGGAAATGGCGCTCGCCACCGGGGATCAAAGGGGACAGAACATCAATATCGTGGATAGGGCCAAGGTTCCGGTTGTGCCTGCGAAGCCGAAAAAGACTCGAACGATCTTGCTTGCCGCACTCATGGGGCTTGTGATCGGCGTGGGGCTCTGTCTTCTTGCAGATTATCTCGACACGACGATCAAAACCATGGAGGACGTGAGGAACGTTCTCGGAATTCCGACCCTCGGTTATGTCCCTCCCATCGGGTCCGCACGGTCGGCGGGTTCGCCGAACGGGATAAGGCCGCTCGAGCTCCAGGCTTTGGAGAAACCACGTTCCCTCCTGGCGGAGTCGTTCCGCTCGATCAGGACGTCCCTCATGTTCAGCAGGGCGGGTAGGGGGCTGAAAAGCATACTCGTTACCAGCGCCATGCCGCTGGAGGGCAAGACAACCGTCAGCATCAATATCGCCGTCACGCTGGCCCAGGCCGGGAAGAAGGTCCTGCTCGTCGACTCCGACCTGAGGCGCCCCCGCGTCGGCAAGCTGTTCGATGCTCCATCCCAGCCGGGACTCAGCAACATCCTGGCACGCGAGGGAGAGACATCGCTCGACGAGACGATAAGACAAGTTGATCTGGAGAATCTAAGCATTCTGCCCAGCGGCCCGCACCCACCGAACCCGGCGGAACTGCTCGGTTCCGACGAGATGAAGAAGCTTGCGGCGAAACTGACCGAAAGGTTCGACCATGTGATCTACGATACGCCGCCGATCCTCAACGCCACGGACGGGGCGATCGTTTCCCAGTACGCTGACGGGATCGTCCTGGTGATGCGCTCATTCAAGACCGAAGAGGACTTTGCGATACGCGCCCGGGATATGCTGAGCGATGCGCAAGCCAACATCCTGGGTGTTGTACTCAACAACGCCGACGTGCCCAAGAACGGGTACTACGGCTACGGCGGCAAGTACTATCAATACTACTATTACTCCCCTTATTACTACACCGATGACAAGACGAAGACGGTGCGGAAGAGGCAGCGCCGTGGGGCCGGGAGGGAGCAGGAAAAAATTGCGAACAGGAAAGACGCACGGACGGACAGTGAAGTCGAGACATGATCGATCTGCACACGCACATTCTTCCCGATCTTGACGACGGTCCCGCCGACGTGGCGGAATCGCTCGAGATTTGCCGTGATGCAGTGAAAGACGGGATCGATACCGTTGTTGCGACTCCGCACATGTTCGACGGCGTTTTCAACGTTACGCGAGAGGAGGTGTTGAGGGGCGTCGAGGATTTGCGCCGTCATCTGGCTGCAGCCGACATCCCTCTCGAGGTCCTTCCCGGGGCGGAGACTCACCTCTCGGCTGACCTTCCCGATCTGATCGAAGGAGGGGAGGCGCTGACCCTTGGTAACGGGGGGAGATACCTTTTGCTGGAACTGCCGCCGGATGTTCTTCCCCCGGGGCTGGAAGAGTTTCTCCGATCGATCAGCCGGATGGGAATCAGGGTGATCGTCGCTCACGCAGCCCGGAACGCCGTAATCCAAAACGACCCGGAGCTCCTCGATGAGATCGTCAGGGCCGGGCATCTGGTCCAGGTGACGGCCGTGAGCATCACGGGAGAGGCTGGAGAAGATCCATACCGCTGCGCTCATACCCTTCTCGAAGCAGGCATGTGCCACGTTGTGGCCAGCGACTGCCATCCTTCCTTCCGTCCGCCTGTTCTCTCCCGGGCCCGTGAAAAGACCGATGAACTTGTCGGCCGGGAGGACGCGGAACGGATCTTCGTGCACAATCCCGAAAAAATCCTGGCGGGCCGGGAAATCTTGGCGATTCGGAGGTATCGAGCGTGATCAACGGAAAGGGGACAGTTGAAATGCGCTCGGGGACCTCGGAGAGAATCGCTCCAAGATGGTGCCGGATACTGATGGAGATCTCTCTCTGGAGCGCCGTTGCCACGGGTGTTTTTCTGGTCGATCCTTTTGGAATCGAAACGACGCGCATGATGTGTACGGCACTCATCGCCGTCATGACACTGATGTGGCTCCTGCACGGAATCTATTTGCGGCGGCCTCCCGTCGTTTTCTCCATTTCGTCTCTGGCCGGAATCGGACTGTTGGCATACTTTATCATCGTAAAATGGCACAAGCTCGGCGATGACGCGATCATTGCCCTGGTCTGCCTTCCCGTTTTCCTGGCCCTTCCGGGCGCGTTTACCGGCCGCCAGGTTTCGCGTTTTTTGGCCTTTCTCTGCTTTGCCGGAGCCGGCCAGGTTTTGTATTGCCTCGTATCGCCGACTCTCTTTGGAAACAAGGAATCTTTATTCCAGAGCCTCGGGGAAGGAAACGGAATTTCCGGCACGCTGAACACGGAAGCAGAGCTGACCGCTTTCCTGGCCTGCTCGGCGTGCGCGGCCGCGGCTTTTGCCATGCGGGCTCTCACGGTGTCGGCGCCGGAGCGCGGCGGATTTTCAACGGGAGAGGTGGTCAACCGGCTGGCTTCACCCGGCGCGAACCAGGCTTTGCTCAGCATGCTGTGCACCGGCCTTGTCCTGGTCCCTCTTTTTCTTTGCCGTTCGCTGTTCCCCTTCCTGACGGTGGTTCTCGCCGGGATCTTCCTTACGGCCCTGCTTGCAGCCAGGCGGCTCCTCCTTTCGAGTGTTTCAGTAACGCTCGTCATAGTGATCCTTCTTGCAGCGGGGGCAGCCAACTTGGCGCTTCCGGCCTGGGGTGAAGAGGCCGCATCTCGTGTTAAAAAAACATCCGACAGTGCCTTTTTGATCAACCTCGAAAACCTGAAGGACGGGATCGATTCGCGAAGCGGCGCCCTTCTCGACGAAGGCCGCGACTGGAAATCCGTATTCGGAGAAGGCGATTGGGGAAAGGCGTTTTCGATGTATGGTCCAACCGCCTTTTTCCTGCTCATAGTGTTCGGCGCTCTTCTCCTGGGAGGGGGATTCAGGGCGCTGATCAAATACATGGATATCCAACCGGCTCTACTGGCCGGAGCCATCGGAGGGTTCCTGGCTCTGCTGTTGACAGGGCTCTGGGGGAATTTTCTTGCCAACCCCGGGATTGCGATCCTGGCTTCTGCATTCTGCGCCATGATCGCAGCAGGCGGCGAGTACGATGAGGAGTTCGAGGAGATCGAGATTATTACCTGACACCGGCAGGATTGGTCAGAACCTTCGGGATAAGTAAAAACAGAGGTTTGTGAGAAGGCGCCCGAGATGTGGGGGCAGAGTCGTGGAACGCACGGAACGATTAGACGTTTATGATGTCATCATCCTCGTCGTGCTGGCGGCCATGATCCTGCTCTCGCCGCTTGCCATGGGCTCGGTGGCGCCCTGGGCGAAAAACTCGATCTTCGTGTTCTCCCTGTTCGTTGTCTTCCTCTGGATTCTGCAGGCGATGAAGAGGGGAAAGCTCGTCCTGGTCCGCGACCCGATCTACATCTTCATCGGCTTCTTCTTTCTTGTCGCCTGTTTGCAGCTCATACCGCTCGGTCCCGGGCTCATGGAGAAAATCTCGCCGACAACTGTCGAGGTCTATGAGAAAACGCTCCCCGGATATACGGAGACGGGTGAAGCACGAACGATTTCTCAAACACCCTATCACACGGAATGGGAACTGCGGCGGATTGCCGCTCTCGTTCTCGTCTTCCTGGTCATCGTGAATACCTTCCGCACGCGCGCCCAGGTGTTGACCCTCGTTCTGGCCATGGTCGCGGTGGGGATCTTCGAATCGATATATGGCTTCGCCGATTTCATGGCCGGCGGGAAGAGCATCTTCTGGAACGAGCGGATCATCACCGGCCACCGCGTCTCGGGGACGTTTGTCAACAAGAACCACTTCGCCGGCCTGCTGGAAATGATCGTCCCCATGGCGCTGGGGCTCTGCATGGCAACGGTTTCCAAGCGCAGCCTGGGGGGCAGCTTCAAGGTTCGGGTCGTGGAAGCGATCTCCTCCACGGAACTGCACCGCCAGATCCTTCTGGGGATCGTGGTCATATTCTTGACCATGGCGATTTTCTTCTCCCTCTCCAAGGCCGGGATGAGCGCCGCCGTCGGAGCATGGATTCCCTTCTTTCTTTTGATGGGCCGGCCTACGGGAATGCGCCGGTTCATCTTGACGGCCGTTCTGCTGATCCTGGTTTTCTTCTGTATCTTCTTCAGCACGGTGGACTCTGACATCATTGTCGAAGGGGTCGAGAATGAATTGACCGGAGAGACGATATCGTGGGAATCCCGGCTCGACATCTGGCGGTCGTGCAGGGCGATGATCAAGGACTTTCCCGTGTTGGGAACCGGGCTCGGTACGTTCAAGGAGGCTTTCGAAAGATACCAGTCGTCCTTTTTCGGGGACAAGTACGCGGCTTTTGCCCACAACGACTGGCTGCAGGTGATTTGCGAGATGGGTTTTCTGGGGGGGCTTGCCGCGATCGGCGGAATCCTGCTCCTCTTTGTGCGCTTGACTCGTTGGACCCTCGAGCGGCGGGACACATTCTGCCGCTGGATCGCCACCGGAGCTCTGGCGGGCTGTCTTGCCATAATCATCCACAGTTTCTTTGATTTCAACCTCTACAAGATCACGTCCAATGGGCTCATTTTTGCCGCGATACTGGGTCTTTGGCATGTCACCGCCACCATGAAAGGAAGGAACAGGGGCTCTCAGGTGCGAGCTCGGACCCATTCCATTTCGCTGAATCTGAAATCCAAGCCGCTCCGTATCGCCATGGGCCTTGTTGCTGCGGCGGTCATGGGATTTCTGGCTGTCCAGCCGGTCCGTTCGGCAGCGGCGGATATCCATTTCAACCGGTACCTGGCACTGACCGGAACCCATGTGGAGCAATCTCGCCTATACCACTTTCTCCCCTACGGCACCGCTTCAGAAGAACCGTCCTCTCGGGAAGAAGCAATAGGGGAGCTTGCGAGGGCGTGTGAGCTCGACGAAGAGAATCCGCTCTACATCTTTTACGAAGGAGTTGAAAAAGCGCGCGATGCGGATGCCGTTGTCCGTGAAAAAGCGAGCTCTGCGGCCAATGAAATTCTCGGCAGCGGGTCCGGCGGAGCCGGCGATGAACCGAGCGCCCTGGAGGGAGCGTTGTTCTCGGCGCTCTTGAAGGACCCGGAAATGGCAATACAGCGCCGGCCCAAACTCGAGGCAGCGGAGCGCTCCGTCAGAGAAGCGATCGATAAAGCGCCGTCCACGAGCATCTATCACACCTTTCTCGCCGATCTGATTTTCGAAATCGGCGAATCAACGGCTTTGCCGGAAGGCGGAGAGTCCAGCACTGCTCTATGGCTGGCTCCGAACAAACCGGGAGCTCTCTTTCATGCAGGCAAGGTCTCCCTTCTCAGTGTCCTCGGCAAAAGCCGGGATACTCGAGGAACCTCCGATCTCTCGTTTGCATTCGAGTCGTTCCGGAGCTGTATTTCGCGCGACTCGCTGTATACAAAAAAGATCTACCCGTTGATCATGGATACGCTGGGGGGGAACGAAAACCTCTTTGCGGTGACGCCCGATACGGTTGAGGGTTACGAACAGCTAACCCTGACCCTGCAGGAAGCGGGGGAATGGGATGCCGTTCTGAGCAGTCTCGACAACATGAAGAGGCTCTGCGGCCTCTCGGGCGATTCCGTCCTTCAGAATGGATCGGAGCTGCTGGATATACAGATGTCGGTCTTGCAGCGCCGGACCAAGGCTCTCGAAATCCTCGGACGTTACGAAGAGCGTAAAGAGGAATCCCGCCTTTATCGGACCCTTCTCAGGATGAAGACGCGCGAGAAGATGCAGGAAGCATACTTGCTGCGCGGCACGCGCCACTACAGCGATGCTTTCGCGATCGTTCTCGAGATCCTCGAGGAAGACTGGGCCAATCCCGATACCCTGCTTCTGGCCGCGGACCTGGCTGCGATGCCCGGAGTCGTCGATCAATTTTCTCGTCACAATACCCCCCTGAGTCATCTTTTCAGACTCGTTGCCCTGAACGATTCGCTCAGTCACGGAATGGGAAAAAACGCTTTGGATGTATTGGAAAAACTGACGCAGGAGAAGAAAGAAGAGGGCTTCCTCTGCGACCTCGTCGAGGGAAGCGTGTTCGTGCTTTCCGGCAAGTGTCTCGAGGGTATTGCGATCCTTGATGATATCGTGCCGGAGGCGGGGAAATACCGGGAAGTCAATCACCTCGTCGAGTACTTTCTGGGAATGGCCTATGAGAGCCGGGGGCTGTCCGGCGAGGCCCGGAATGCCTATGAGAAGGTTCTGAAAAAAGTACCGTCGCACCGGCACGCCAGGGAGAGGCTCGGTGCACTCGACAACGAATTTTCCAGCGACGGTCCCGGCGATTTGGAATACATCACGGAGATGGACTTCGGGGGGAAAGTGCGCCTCCTCGGTTATTCGAAGGAGAAAATGTCGGATTCCGCCGGGCGGGATTGCGCAGCGGTCAGGCTGCGTTGGGAGCTGGTCGGTCGAGACGCCGAAAGCTGTCGATTCCGTATTCAGCTGCTTGACGAGGATATGGAATTGATATCACAGGAATTCAAACGTTTGAGCGGCTTGAGAAAGGAGCCGCTGAATATCTATTACTGCGGCGAGATGATGGACCAGGAAATAAAACTGAATGGCGGACGTTCTCGAGCGGAGTATGTCAAGATTTGGGTCAAATCGGAGAATGCCGGTATTCAAGCAGATAACGGCGAGAAATACGTTGTTTTAAAGCTAAATAAATAATAGACGAAGAGAAATGATAGCCCGTATCTCGAAATATGTAATCGATCTGTTTCTTTGGAGCGTTGTCGTTCCCGTTGCGTTCTGGCTCCGCCTGGAAAGCATCACTGATGAGACAGAGAACATTCTCGTCTATGGCCTGATCGGGATTCCATTCAAGATACTGGTGATTACTTTCTTTGGCTTGTACCGAAGAGGTTGGCGCAACGTTGGAATCAGGGATCTCACGGTATTGATCCAGGCGATTGGTATCGTCAGCATCTGTCTTTTCGCGATCCTTTTTCTGTTCCAGCCGATCCTGTCTGTTCCGAGGAGCATTCCCATCATAGAAGGTTTTTTGAGCGTTGTCGTGCTAGGCGGAATGCGCCTCCTTGCACGCATGTTGTACGAGAGTATGGCATCCGCTGCGTCGGGGAAAGAACATGCTCTGGTATTGATCGTGGGGGCGGGTGATGCCGGTGTCATGATCGCGAGGGAAATGATCAGGCACCCGGAATCCGGATTGATGCCGGTCGGATATCTGGATGATGATAGAAGCAAGCAAAGGCAGTCCTTTTGCGACATTCCGGTCTTGGGGAGTTTGGACGATCTCGAAGAAATCGCCGCCGAAAAGAAAGCCGATGAAGTCATCATCGCAATACCCTCTTCGTCCGGACGGGTCATCAGAAAAGTGGTGGAATCGGCGAGACGCGCCAAGGTCAAATGCAGAACGATTCCGAGCATGAACGATCTTTTGGCGGAGAAGGTTACGGTTTCCAAGATACGGGAAGTCGCTGTCGAGGATCTGCTCAGGCGTGAGCCGGTCAAGCTGCAGCTCGATAAAATATCGGGATACATCGACGGTCGTACCGTTCTCGTGTCCGGAGCAGGGGGGTCGATCGGGTCCGAAGTCGTCAATCAGGTCGCGCGATTCGGTCCCGGGAAGATAATAATGCTGGGTCGCGGAGAAAACAGCCTGTTCGAAGCCCAACAGAGAATATTGCAGAAATGGACAAACCTCGAATACAAAACCGTGGTGGCCGATATCAGGAACAGAAAAAGGCTTTTCAGTATTTTCGATAAGCACAAGCCCGAGGTCGTTTTCCATGCCGCGGCGCATAAACATGTTCCGTTCATGGAGGAGAATCCCGACGAAGCAATTCTCAACAATGTGGGCGGAACGAAAAACCTGGTCGATGCATCGGTCAAATATGGTGTCAATCACTTCGTCAATATTTCAACGGACAAGGCGGTCAATCCCACATCGATAATGGGGGCCTCGAAAAGAGCGGCTGAATATATCGTCAGTGTTGCGTCAAAAGAAGCAAAGCCGGGCCAGGTGTTTGTTTCCGTGCGTTTCGGCAATGTCCTGGGAAGCAGAGGAAGCGTTGTCAATATATTCAGAGACCAGATCAAAAAAGGCGGTCCTATAACGCTCACGCACCCTGAAATGAAGAGATATTTCATGACGATATCCGAGGCCGTGCAGCTTGTTATCGAGGCCGGCGGGCTGAACATGAATGGATCGGTCTTCGTTCTCGACATGGGCGAACCGATAAAGATCCTGGATTTGGCGCAAGATATGATCAAGTTCTCTGGGATGGAACCGGACGAAGAGATCAAGATAGACATCACCGGCGTCAGGCCGGGAGAAAAGCTGTTCGAGGAGTATCTGACATCTGAGGAGGGTACGGAAGCGACCCTGTATGACAAGATTTATATGGCCAAGAATTCCAACGTTACGGATATTAAAAACAATCTGTTGTCTGAGCTGATACATGCTGCCGATGAGATGGATTGTGAGCGGATCAAGAAGATTCTGCTGAAACTCATCCCATCATATACGTGCAATAGCGATGATCAGCGGATGGCGGAATAACCGGGCGATGAGGTGCGGTGCACCGACGGGGACGGAGTCTGCCCGGAGCCATTGGAAAAGCCGGTAATGCTGAAAGAATCGGAAAACCCTCCGTGTCTCTGTCCATGGGTCGATACCATTCGCGACCTAGACGGGACTTGGTGGGCGGCCCACACCAAGTCACGAAACGAGAAAGCTCTCGCCTGGGACCTGCTCGAGAGAAAAATCGGTTATTTTCTCCCTCTGTATGAACGAGTGAGGATGTCGGGCGGCAGAAAAAGACGGGTCATGCTTCCCCTTTTTCCGTCTTATGTTTTCCTCTGTAGCGATGAAAAAGGGCGCTACGAAGCGATGACGACCAACCGGGTTTGCCAAACTCTCGAGGTGCCGGACCAGGAGAAACTGATAAGAGAATTGGGGACGATTGAAAAAGCGCTCAAAAGCAAAGCGGAGCTCGATCCCTATCCGCATGCGGCCGAAGGAAAAGTCTGTCGGATCGTTTCCGGACCTTTTGAAGGTTTGGAAGGAGTCGTGATCAGGCGGAGTAAAGTCAGCAAGATCGTACTGCAGGTGAGTTTTCTTTCCATGGGGGCCCTGCTCGAGATCGACGCGGGGTTGCTGGAGCCGTGAGCGGTTTTACTGAAGATGTCATATGAAGAAAGCACTTATCACAGGAATAACGGGCCAGGACGGATCGTACCTGACTGAGTTACTGCTTAAAAAAGGATACAAAGTTCACGGCATGATTCGTCGGAGTAGCTCTTTCAATACGGCACGTATCGACCATCTGTATAATAAACCGGAGATACTGGATAATAAACTGTTCCTTCATTATGGAGACCTGACTGACTCGAGTAATCTCAATCGCCTTCTCGAAAAAATAAAGCCTGATGAGATTTATAACCTTGGAGCTCAGAGCCATGTTCAGGTTTCCTTTGAGGTTCCGGAGTACACGGCGGAAGTCGATGCCCTAGGAACACTGCGCTTCCTCGATGCCATTAAGGAAACGGGAATAGAAACAAAGTTTTATCAGGCCTCTACAAGCGAATTGTTTGGAAAAGTCCAGGAGACACCCCAGAAAGAAAGCACTCCTTTCTATCCGAGATCACCTTATGGCGTTGCCAAGCTGTATGGCTACTGGATCATCGTGAATTACAGAGAGGCCTACGATCTATTCGCTTGCAATGGGATTCTCTTTAATCATGAATCACCGCGGCGCGGTGAAACATTCGTAACAAAAAAAATAACACGGGCAGCGGCCAGAATACGTGCAGGAGTCCAGGACCACGTTATGTTGGGAAATCTGGATGCCAAGCGTGATTGGGGATATGCGCCCGAGTACGTTGAGGGGATGTGGCGGATGCTCCAGACTCCGAGGGCCGACGATTTCGTCTTGGCGACCGGTGAAACGCACTCTGTCAGAGAATTCGCGGACCTGGCGTTCAAGGAACTTGATATGGAGCTGATCTGGCAGGGAGAAGAAGATAAGGAAGTCGGAATTGAAAAAAGAACGGGTATCGTCAGAGTGAGTGTCGACTCTCGATATCAGCGCCTCTCCGAGGTGGAATGCATAATCGGTGATTACTCCAAAGCGCGATCGATCTTGGGGTGGGAGCCAAATGTGAAATTTGAAGAACTCGTGAAAATTATGACAACGGCTGATTGGGAGAAAGTGAAGGGAAATGATCTTTGATAGGGAAACGACGCCGGTCTTTCCCTGCCGAACAATCGCGGAATGAACCTTTCTACGTCATCGACATCACTGCCGGACGAAGCGATCGTGGCACCCCGGCCCGGTTTCCGTTTGAAAGGAGACTCGTTATACTTCCTGATATCACATCAATCGTTTGTCTCTCTCGACATCGAGGAAATGGATGTCTGGAAGGCCATGGACGGTGAGATCAGCGTCGGGGACCTGCGCAGTCGTGTAACGGGAGACGTCGATCAGATCGTACGGCGATTAATTGATTTGCAGGTGTGCGACCTGCTGCCGTCGAGCTTCCCGGCTGAGCGCCGGCGCGTTGTCGTAATCGAGCCGCATATGGACGATGCCGCGCTCAGCGTCGGGGGAACGATGTGGCTGCGTCGCAATGAGTGCGAGTTCATTGTTGTCACAGCGGCCGGTATATCCAACTATACCATCTACTACTCTCGCGACTGCGAGTACTTCGATATCGAAACCATATCCACGCTTCGCAGGGCCGAATCGGCTCTCTTTGTCCGCCTTCTCGGCGGCCGTCATATCGCTCTCGATCGGTTGGAAGCGCCCCTTCGATACAGGGACGGTCGCTGGCCGCTCGACTGGTTTCAACGGCATCGTCGGATCATCAACGCATTTGTGTATCACTGCGCGGGACCGCATGAGCATGAAGAATGGTCTTCGTCCCTCGCTGAGGCCGTGGCCCGGCTGCGGCCCGAAGAAATCTGGATGCCTTTGGGTGTCGGGAACCACATCGACCATGAAATGATCCGTAGTGCTTGCCTGCACCTCATGGCCGGCGATCCCGAGCTCCTGTCGCGGTACGTAATCAGGCTGTATCAAGACGTTCCATATGCGGGAAGATTCCCCTTTCACACGGATTTGATTGTCGATGCTCTCAGAGAAGCCGGCGCACGGATCGAAGAAGAAAGAGTCGACATTGCGAACGCCGTGCCGGCAAAGATACGCCTCATGTCGATATTCAAATCTCAGTTCGAGATCGACCGTTTCCGTCCGTGGGTGGAAGAATGCGCTCGAGTCGCAGGAGCACCGATGTGGGATTATGGGGAGCTCCTCTATCGGGTTATGTCGCCTCCAACCGCGGAAATCAACCCATTCATGTGCTATGCGGAAAAAGACATCGTGCACGAATTGGCTCGGAGAGCATCGTCGTGGCTGGGTCGCAATCGCTTGGCTCCTTTGATCAGGTTTTATGTGATGGCGCCTGTGGGACGATGGGAAGACGATGTCAAATATCTTCTCTCCGTGTTTCCCGATGCGCGATTCGAAATACATGTCGCAACGGCGTATATGGAAGAAACGGAAACATTTGCCAGCCCAAGAATCACTGTGCATCCGGTCAAAGACCGGCTGAGATATTGGATCGCTGTCGCCGCCCGCAAGGTTTTCAGCAGACCGGGACCCGTTGTGATCATCTCTGGACAAGGAAGGGAGCGTGTTGCGAGGCTCTTGAAAATTATGAGCGTTTTCTCGGATTCGATCGTTGCAGCGACAATGAATCACTTCGTACTCGCGCTTCGCGCGGCTTGCAGGAGTGCATCGAAAAATAGCGGTTCGATGTCTGCAGATGTTCGAGATGCGCAATAAAAAGTGAACATAGGAGTTTTTGTTTCTGTCTGCTGTGGGGCTGAACAACCGGAGCGAACGAAGAACTTCCTGCCGGAGACCGGGTAGATCAAATGAACTTTCTGTATAGCGCCAGGCTGTTCCCGAACATCTATGTCAGCAAGAGTCCCTTTAAGATATTCGAATACCGCCATTTGACGGGACTGACCCGCTTCTCGGGAACCGAGCTCGTGCTCGACCTGGGTTGTGGAAGCGGGCTGCAGACATGTTGTTTGGCCAGGAAAGCTCGCAAGGTCATCGGTTTGGATATCTGCGACCTGGCAAAGGCCGAGGAGAAGGGACGGCGGATTCGAAGCCGGTTCGAAGTTGAGTTTATTCATAGCCGCCTCCAGGATGCATCTTTTCCCAACGGCACGTTCGACAGGATATTCAGCTTTTGCGTCATCGAACACATCCTCGAGTTCCGGGAAATCCTTCAGAAGTGTTGTGATCTCCTAAAAAGCCCGGGCGAGCTCATCCTTTCCGTCGATTCTCTGGCAGCGATACCCTCGAAACTCAAGAAAATCCATGAAAAGGACCATGCCGTAAGCCATTATTTTATGTCCGAAGAGCTCCGCAGCCTGCTGCAGGAGCTGCCGTTCAGTGAAGTGGATGTTCATTCCCTGTTGCGCAGCGGGCTTGCAGCAAAGATGTTTTGCCGCGGAATTCAGTCCCGTTTTTCCTATTCCATCAGCGGGGCCGTCCTGCGGTGGTTTGCGCTGTGCGTTTCCGAGTCTCTATGCCGCAGGAGCGGCGAGGGCGTGTTTCTGGCCGCGCGTTGCAGGAAGTAGCGGGTGCGCCGGCTGTCCGCGGAGCTGCGTGGACAACGCATTAGAACAACAATAACCTCTATCAGGAACTGGCGTGAGAATCATAGTCTTTAAATACGGGTCACTCCTGCCGACCGAGACTTTCATAAGAAATCATTTCGAACATATTGCAGGCGGTTATGAAAGCTTCATGCATCTGGACAATTGGAGTGTTCCCATGCTGGGGCGCCGCTCCCTTTGGAAGACTCGAATCGTCTTCAGGGCATGGAGGAAATTCCTGCTCAAGACGATTCATGACCGGGAAGAGCTTCACAGAAAAGTGTTTGCTTCAGCGCTCAGAAAGTGTCAAGCCGGTGCTGTGCTGGCTGAATATGGGGCCAGCGGAGTGCATATTCTCGATCCATGCCGCAAGTTGCGGATCCCCCTGGTGGTTCATTTTCACGGCACTGATGTCAACCGAAGATCGATTTTAGAGAAATACCGATCCGGCTATAGACAGCTGTTTGCCTACGCAACAAAGCTGATTGCGGTATCAGAGCACATGAAAGCCAAGTTGGTCGAAATGACTGCTGATCCTGAAAAGATTTGCGTCATACCGTGCGGTGCATCGATTCCGGCCGAGAGCGGAACCGCTGGACGGACAGATGATGAATATAACATTATCAGCGTTGCCAGAATGGCGGATGTGAAGGCGCCGCACTTGACCATCTTGGCATACCGAAAGTACTTGTCCAAGGGCGGCAAGGGCCGGTTGCATATGGTAGGAGATGGCCCGTTGCTGCCCTCTTGCGAAGCGATGGCAAAGGGGCTGGGGCTCGGCGATAAAATCACATTTCACGGCGGGCTGCGGCATGAGAAAGCATTAGAGATGCTGGGACGTTCTCATATGTACGTTCAGCATTCAGTCGTTGCCTCGGATGGCGATTGCGAAGGAATGCCGGTTTCGATCATGGAAGCGGCGGGGCATGGCCTGCCTGTTGTGGCGACAAGGCATGGAGGTATCCCCGAATTGGTCGAACACGGAAAGAACGGCTACCTTGTCGAAGAATACGATGTGGATGGAATGGGACACTATATGTATGAAGTGTGGCGGGATGCCGACATGGCGAGGGTTCTGGGAGACAATGCTCGTGTCAAGGCAGCGAAAGAATTCGACATGGAAAGGCAGTCGGAAGAGCTGAAGAGAGTCATCTTGAGCGCATTGGGCACCGGTTAAATGCTGCATCCCCGACGAGAACTCGATAGATGAACGATTCGGATGTCATTGCAGCCTTTGTGCCCGACCTGTGGGACGATAGCTGGCAATCACGGCATCACGTGCTCGAGGGGCTGTCAAAGTATTTCAAGGTATTATGGTTGTCGCCTCCTTTGTACTGGGAGTCGTGCCTGCGGGGTGGGCTGCGAAAAAATGTATCGCAGCGGGGCATCAAGAGAATCTCGGATGATTTTTGGGCTTATGCACCGGTATTGCCCGCCGACTACAAGGCGAAGTACGTACGTCGTGGTTTAGTGCCCTGGTGTTTCCATCGCTATCACGATCTGTGGAAAAAGAGATATATATCGAAGGTCGGCCGGTTACTCCGTCGAATGGGGGCCGGGCGTGTCATTCTCTATATCTGGAGGCCGGAATATGCGGAGTACGTCGGCAGATTCGGGGAAGCAGTCGCGTGCTACCACATCGATGATGAATATACATTCGATCCTTCGGGTCAGATGCCCATGAGCGAAGAGGAGGAGAATCTCCTTCGACGGTCCGACCTGGTCTTCATCCATTCGAGATCCATGCTCGAAAAGAAAGGCCGCATCAATCCCAATACGCATTACATCCCGAACGGCGTGAACTTCGATGCATTTCGACGTGTCATGGAGACGGAAACTTCCGAACCGAATATATTGCGAAACGTTACATCGCCGCGCATTGTGTACATCGGCTATGTCAAGCGACACCTCGACTTTCCTTTGATTCTCGATATGGCGCGAGCGAGAAGGGACCGGTCGATCGTGATCGTGGGGCCTGTTCGACAGGAGCATTCTGATATCGCAGATGATATTGAACGACTGAGGAAAGAGGCGAACGTTCATTTCCTGGGCGGTGTGCCGCATGATCAGATTCCGGCGATCCTGAAATGGTGCGATGTTTGCATATTGCCGTACAGGCGGACCGAGTATACGAAGCATATTTATCCGCTGAAGCTGCATGAGTACCTGGCGTGTGGGAAGCCTGTGATTGCTACGTCTCTTGACAACCTCCGAGAGTTCTCGGATGTTCTTCGATTTGCCGATGGCTCCGATGAGTGGACTGCTGCAATCGAACATGCGCTCGAAAACTCAGACGAGACTCTGGTCGATCGAATGATTTCCGTGGCCCGCGAGAACGCTTGGCCGTCGCGCGTTCAGGCGATTGCATCGTTGTTCGAGGAATCTCTGCGAATTCGGCGGTGAGACCGGATCCTTTCGGGAGAAGGATAAGAAGCAGGTGCCGAAAACCATGCGCATACTGATCGTGACCGACCAATTCCCGCCGGCGTTTTTCGGGGGAATGGCCCAGCACGCATACCACATGACGCGGTACCTGGGTGAACGGCACGAAGTCCTCGTGGTCTTGCCGCAAAAGCTGGACGCCTGCGTTGAGGAGGATCGATTTACTGTCCAACGTTCACTGACCATGCGGTTTCCGGCGCATGACGCTTCACGGCTTTTAAGGCTGGCCCGATCGTTCCGGCCCGACGTGATTCACGCCTGCACCGCCGGCCTGGCTTTCTCCACGCTCTCCATGGAGTTCCCCGTGGTTACAAGGGTCGTGGGGAACGACTTCTTGCGTCCCTGGTGCGGCTACAATCTACCCTTTCGGAGCGTTCTGTATCGCTTGCCGGGGAAGAACACCAGGTTGGCGGTCAAACGATGGGAGACACGTCTCCGTCGGACAAAAGTCATCGAATATCTTCGTGACAGCCGTCTGGTCGTTGCAAACAGCGAATGGACCCGAGACAGGCTTGTCGAGAACGGCATACCGGTTGAGCGGATCAAAACGATTGTTGGAGGTTTGGACACCGAGACGTTTCAGCCGTGTAAAGAAAGACGAAGTGTTCGGATCGAGCTCGGCCTTCCTTCCAAGAGTTTGGTCCTGATGACCGCTGCGATCCTGGTGAGGAAGAAGGGGATCGACACCGTGATTCGGGTCGTGGGGCGGCTGGCGCCCGAGTGGCCAATGCTTCGGTACGTCGTTGTCGGGGAGGGGGAGGATGGGGATTACCTGAGGGACTTGACTCATAGATTGGGTGTGGGAAAGCACGTGGTCTTTGTCGGGATGAAGGACCAGGTCGAGCTTTGCAATTACTATCAGGCTTCGGATATCTATGTGCAGGTTTCGCGCGACCACAGGTTGGAACACGGGTATGTGGATGTCGAGACCATGGGAAGGACCTACTTCGAGGCCGGTGCTTGCTCGGTGCCAGTAATCGGGGCGCGCGTTGGAGGGGTTCCGTCCGTTGTGAAGGACGGGCGGAACGGTTTGCTCGTCGATGATCCCGAGGATGAAAAAGCAATTGCTAGCTGCATCGAGAGACTTCTCCGCGACGAAAGTCTCAGGAAACGAATGGGAGCGGAGGGACTCCGAAGGGCGCGTACGGAGTTTTCCTGGGAACGTGTGGGGGCGGCCTTCGAAGATGAAATGCACACGCTTGCAGTCGATCGCAGTCGCCCAGATAAAGCGGGCGTCTGTGCAATCGATAAATAGAAGTGCAGGAGGATGATTGAAGTGAAGCAGGGCAGGGAAGACGCTGTTCCGGCTTTCGTTGGCTCGAGACTTCCTCTTATGGTCGTGGTGGCCAAGACAAGGTGGGATGAGCCTCCAAGGATGCGGCACGGCTTGACCAAGCAGTTTTTGAGGTTCTTCAATGTCTTGTTCATTGAATTCTTCCCGACATCCTCCGGGACTTATGGTCGATTGGAGTTTGAATGCATAAATGATCGGCTTGTCGTGTGGAGACCGCAGCCAAAGACTGTTCCGGTGCGCCTGTATGCCAACGACCCGACAACGCACAGCATTGTTAATTATCTATACAAGAGACAGATTGAACAGGTTGTCAGTAAACAACCATCTCGTCCGGTGTTGTTGGCCAACTTCACTCACGATTTTCCGCAAATCATGAAATCGCCTCTTTTCGCCCATTCCATGTATATCTGCTTCGACGAATTGCCCAAAATGAGAAGAAGAGCTCGGAAACGTAATCCTGTGAAGGTCTGGTATCAGTCAAATTTAAACCAGCATTACGAAAACATGGTAGCCAGAAGAGCTTCACGCTGCTTCACTTGCCACTATCCTTTACGAAAGAAACTGCTCAAAGTGAACAACAACGTCGAAATGCTCTTTCACGGACATGACTATCCCTCCATTGCTGTGAGTGAACCTGATCGAAGCCGGGATATAATTAACGTCGGTTTCGGCGGATACATAAATTGGCGTCTTATTGAAGACTGGCTCTTGGCTGTTGTTGAGCAGAAAGACATGGTGTTGCATTTAATAGGAACATCTGAGAACTATGACGTGTCAAGGTTTAAAGATTATCCAAACGTTCGCCACGTTTCGTCTTTGAGTGACACGGCGTTTAGAGAAAAACTTCTTCAGATGGATGTGCTGATCATGCCATATAACGTTGAATTGCCCGAAGTGGAGGTGATGACCACGAACAGCAAGACGTTCCAGTATATAGCGGCGTGTAAACCTATTGTTATATCCAATATGCCTAACTATATAGAAATGCCCTATGGTGTTATTTATAAAGCTGACACACGGAGCCACTTTATCGATCAGATCCGTAAAGCATACACAAAGGATTGTGGTGAATACATCCGTCTTCGAGCTCGGATTGCGAAGCGGAATACGTGGAATAAACGAGGTGACATGCTCTTCGATCTGTTAAAGCAGGATTTGGCGGGGGCAGTCGAATGAAACAGGCTGCCGCAGTGTTTCTGATCGCCCTGGCTGCCTTGTCTCCTTTTATGACGGTTGTGTCTGGTCTGCCTAAGATCCGCGGAGAGGACATTATTCTCGGCTTTATTGTGGTATTCGGCGCGGTCCGGTACTCCGAGGGCGCGCTGCATGGCCTTCCGGATCGGATCACGCGTGGCTTTGTTTTCATGTGGTTCATGGCTCTGATTTCAATCTGCAGCGGCTGCATCATCTACGGGAACGAAATGATCATAAATGACTGGATGATCATTCCCATGCTCATCAAATACTGGATCATATTCCGGTTTGCACAGTCACTCACCGAGCTTGGAATCAGGCGGCTGATCATCTATATAGCCATCATCAGCTTTAGTCTTTCTGGCATCGTAGGCATTCTCCAGATCAACAATCTCATCGGCATCAACAGCTGGTTGACGGAACATTATGTAGCAGAGCACGCACGCCTGATCGGATTGGCCCTTGTTCTCAAAGGATCACCTTCAGGCCGGGTTATCGGCACGAGCTGCGATCCGAGGCACTACGGGTATCTGCTCGTTGCCGGATTCGCATTGTGTCTCTCTCTGACCGTGCATGCGGAAAGAACTCGGGAGAAACTCCTCGGCGTCCTGGCTGCGATTCCGTGCCTTGTGGCGATCATCTATACCCTTTCGCGGACATCGACCATTGCCGTCGCGGTTGTGATTCTGGTTTCGATACTTTTGTTGAGCGGGGAAGTCGGGTCTCGATCGCGATTCATTATGATCATTCTTCTATTTGCGGCCATAACCCTCGCCATGGGCGCCCTGTACACCACTCAGGGATTCGACGAAAGGGTTCTGGACACGGATTCGTACGGAACGTCGATGTCTGCCAGACAGCGCGACCTGCTGCATCCATTCAGCGACGCGCTGGACAACCCGATAATTTTCCTCGTCGGGAGGGGGCCGTCGAAAGCCGTCATGAGGACCGATTCGCACAACGACTTCGGATGGTACTTCCATCGATTCGGTCTGCCCGGACTCGGTTTCTACCTGTTGCTTCTGTACTATGGGATGAAGCAGGCCAGACTATTGTACAGGAAGGCTGCCTCGCGATATGAGCAGGCCGTCTGTATGGCTTCTCTATTGGTCACGGTGAACTGGGTATTCTTCGCGCTGGCGGAGAATATTTTCAAGGATTCGCAGCTCATGGCGGTCAACATGTTTTTCTTGGGGCTTGTGTTCCCCAATACCCTCTACCTGCGGAAAGCGAATGAAACCGGCGTCGAAGATCGATATATAACGGAAGTCAGCGACGCATGAAAGGACCTCTGCATGCTCTTTAGTGTCGTGACCGTCTGCCTGAATCCCGGCAAGGATCTCGATGCAACCGTCGACTCCGTCGCCATGCAGGATTTCGACCGCTACGAGCACATCATCAAGGACGGCGGCTCCGACGACGGCACACGGTCACGGACTTGGAAAAATCCGAGAATCCGCTTCAGCTCCGCACCTGACAACGGCATCTACGATGCCATGAACCAAGCGCTCGATCTTTGCATGGGGAAATACATCCTGTTCCTCAACGCCGGAGACCGCTTCACCCGCAGGGACATCCTATCGCGCCTTGCCGCCCACTGCTCGCGGCAGGACTCCGCTTCCGTGGTTTACTGCGATTATTACAACGAGGAGTACGAGTTCGCCATCAGGTATCCCGACCGTTTGTCTCCGGGATTCCTCTTTCGCAAGACCCTGTGTCACCAGGTGACGCTGGTCGAGAGGAGTTGTATCGAACGCTTCGGCGGCTTCGATTCCGACTTCCGGGTTCTGGCGGATTACGAACTGCTCCTGCGCATGCTGCTTCATCACCGGCTGCCTTCACACCACGTTCCCGTTGTCGGCGTAAGATATATGGGAAGCGGTCTGTCGGCCTCTCCCCGCATGGATAAGAAGAAACGTCTGGAGAGCGCGCGGATACGCAAGAGGTACTTCTCGCTCCCCCAGAGGTTGGTGTTCGGCATGCTGTGGCACGCCACCATGCCCAGGCTGCGGGTGTGGATGGTTCGGCGGTGCAGGAACAGATTGTTTCGAAAAGTATACAGTTGGATGGCTAATCTGCTGGTCTCGTCGCAGATTGAAACCATAGATGCATCTTCGCTTGATGCCGTCCGACGGACAGGCTCCAGCCAAGATAGTATTTGAGTCGGTTGAAGTTTCCCGGGATATTTACGAAGGCAATCATCAATGGAGGAGCCGGGATCGTGATCAGAGAGAAGCGTGTCCTGTTTCTCTACCCTAACCGTCCGGAAAACCTACCGATCAACATGATTACCATGTTGAACAATACGGAATCCTATGGTGTGCAACTGGTATACCTAGACCGCACTGATTCACCAGCCTGTATTCCGATGACTGGATTGTTGAACGAAGAACGGTGCTTTTCGATAAGATGGCCCGTCGGCAAGAACATTTTCACTAAGATCATAAACAGAATCATCATTCTCGGTTTCTTTGTCAGGAAAATAAGAAAGCTCCAACCCGATGTAATTCATGCCTGGAATCTCGACATGCTTCTTGCCGCTCGATTGGCTGCGAAACGGCTGCCGAACACCAAGGTTGTTTTCACACTACAGGATACGACTCGGTGGATGCTGTCAGGGCTTGTAAAAAAGCTGCAGAGATGGGCCTACAAGGGGGTCGATCTTTTCTATGTGACATCCAAGCAGTTCGAGTCGAGATATCTTCGCCGGTTTGGTCTCATTAGCGATGATACTGAAGTCGTGTATATCCCCAATGTTCCGGTATCATCGATGTTTGCGGATTTCCGACCGAGGGAGATCCGGGCCCGACTGGTCGTCGGCTATATCGGAATGTTGAGAGGTACGGAAGGGATAAAGAGCTTGGTGAAAGCCGTGCAGTTGGCAAGAAACAATGGAATTGATATCCGTGTCCTGTTCGCCGGCACGGGTGTTGGCCGAAACCTTGTGGCGAAGCTTTCACGGAAACACGGGGATTTCATTACCCATGAGGGACCGTATCGTCATGATAGAGACATCTTGGATCTCTATAGTAGAGTGGATGTCCTGTACGCAATCTATGACGACAGCTATGATAAACAGATTCACCTTGCCTACCGGCTGTGCGAGGCGATCAACTGCCACCTACCGACAATCGTTGCAACAGGAACCAATATGGCGAAGATCGTGAACGAGCATGGTGTGGGAATAAGCGTTCGCCTGGGAGACGTAAACGAATTGACCGCGGCTCTGATGGATCTCTGTCGTGATCAAGAGAAAAGAAAAATGATTGCAAGCAATTGCGAGGCTATCCGATGTGAATTCGAGTTCGAGTATTACGAAGCGAAAATACGCGCAGCATACGCAGGGCTCTGGAACAGCGACCCCTCTTGACGACAAACGAGAAGAGTATGACGTGAGGCAGATACTTCAGGGCTTAAGGAACGGAAATAACGATTTGTCTGAAGTGCCAAATCCGGCGGTTGCAGGAGCCGCTGCCTCTCGACTACTGCAACGCGGGCGTAGTTATCGAGATCGGTCCCGGGGTCGGCAACTTCGCACCCGGTGATCGTGTGGCAAGTAACGAATCCCATGCTGAAATCGTGTCCGTGCCGAGGAATCTTTGCGCCAAAATCGTCGAAAACGCCACCTGGCCGAGTTCAACGCTTTCGTCGAGCGCGTCGCTTCGGGTGGGGCACAGCTCATGAGCATGGCGGGTCTGGTCAACGTTACCCTTGCGACGTTTGCGGCAATGACGTCCGCCAGGGAGGGGCGGGTCGTTAATCTCGACGATGAATACACCACTCTCTCAACGTAGCTTATGTTCGGTCTGTTGATACATAGCGCAAAAGAATACGGGCTCGCATGGCTGTTTCAGCGGGCGCTTTACGAGTTCCGTGTCAGAACTGGTCGACTCCGCTCCGCATACCCTGCTCGGGACTGGAAGCCGCAGGAATGGAAGCACTGGCTCATCCCTGGTGTCGATGGAAGCCCTGAGGCGCTGTTCGAGAACTGGAAGATTCAAGACCTCCGTTTCTTTACTGGGCCGGGATGTATGGAGAGGGTGCCCGGGATCCTCCCGCATGTGATCGGGAATGATGGTCAAGAGCGCTTGCTCGAAGAAGCCGACGCGCTTCTGGACGGGAAGTTCAAGTACTTCTTCGGGTCCGACGTTGAGCCGGGCTTCCCGCCGGATTGGCATCTGAATCCGATCACCGGCGGGCGCACCGGCCAAACCCTCCACTGGTCCAAGCTCCCCATGCTCTCGCCTGAATACGGGGATATCAAATATATCTGGGAGCCGGGGCGGTTCGCGTCCGCATACCTGCTGGCAAGAGCTTACGCGGTATCGCAAGAAGAGAAGTATGCCGAGGGTTTCTGGCAGCTTGTCGAATCGTGGGGAGAGCAGTGTCCTCCCAACACGGGTGCGCACTGGAAATGCGGGCAGGAGATGGCCCTGCGAATCATGGCGTGGTTCTTCGCGCTCTATGTCCTGGCCGACAGCCCGGCGACCACTCCCGAGTGCTTCGCCCGCATAATCGGCATGATCGCCGTTCAGGCGGACCGCATTCTCGGCAATCACATTTACGCGCACCTGCAGCGCAACAACCACTCCATGTCCGAAGGCGTTGGCGTCTTTGCGGCCGGAGTTCTGCTGCCTTTTATGCGGAAAGCGAATGTCTGGAAAAAACGCGGTCTGGAAATCCTCTGCAACGAGGCGAGGCTGCTGATCACGCCTGAAGGGACGTTCAGCCAGAAATCGAACAACTACCATCGCCTGATGCTGCACGATTACCTGTACGCTATGCGGCTCGGAGAAGTGAATGGTGTTGCGTTCCCCGAAGATGTCCAGGAGCGCATCGCCAATGCCGTTGACATCATGTGCCGGGTGCTCGATCTGCAGTCCGGTTGTGTCCCCAACTTCGGGGCCAATGACGGTGCCCTGGTTTTGCCCCTGAACAGCTGTGACTACACCGACTTCCGGCCCGTCTGCCAGGCGGGCCGGTATTTCATCGATCGCCGTCGCTGGCTGGAGCGAGGACCGTGGGACGAGGATCTGTTCTGGCTGTTCGGACCCGAGGCGCTCGACGCGGACCGATCGGAGTTCGAGCAGGTCAACCTGGAAAAGCCGGCCGGCGGGATCTACACCATGCGGAGTCGGAATTCGTGGGTGTTCACACACTGCGAGTCTTTCCACGAGCGGCCTTCGCAGGCCGACTGCCTACATCTGGATTTCTGGTGGAAGGGCAGGAACATTGCCTGTGACGCCGGAACGTTTCTCTACTACGCAGACCCACCATGGAACAACGGGCTCGCGGGAACGGCCGTGCACAATACTGTTTGTGTCGACAGCCGGGACCAGTTGGTGCGCGGCCCCCGTTTCATCTGGACCCGCTGGCACAAGGCGCGCGTGCTCCAATCCGAATATTTTCCGGAAACAGGCATCACGCTCTGGGAGGGCGAGCACGATGGCTATCGCCGCTTGCCGCGCCCGGTGACGCACAGGCGGACCGTGCTCGGCATCGAGGACTCCACCTGGATCGTGGTGGATACATTGACGGGCAAGGGAATGCATCGATATAGACTGCATTGGCTGCTGGAGGACTTCGACCACGAACAGGAAACGGGCAGCGCCGATCTGACGCTTCACACCGATGCCGGAGACTTTTCTCTGTCGGCACGTGCTCTTTTTCCCGGCACGGGCCCTGTCGAGAACAGTTTGGTCCGGGCCGCAGAGGACGGCGTGCGGGGCTGGTCGTCACGATACTATGGCCGGCGGGAGCCCGCCTTGTCGTTTGCAGTGGATGTCGAGGGGGGGCTTCCCGGGCGGTTCTTGACCGTGTTTTCAGAGACGCCCGCTGTTATCGATTACAGCGCAGAGGCCTGGACGATTCGAGTCGGTAAAAAAGCCCTGGAGCTGCGATCAGCGGGTCGAGGCCCGGGCGTGTCCGAAGGCAAGCTGGTTCTCGCATTCGGCGGAAATGAGATGACTTTTGGATAGCACGATACTTTTCCTCAACTATGCAAAAAACATCGGCCCAGACCGGTGAACCTCGCGCCATAGCACGGCATCTGGGGCCAAATGTCGTTTTTTCTGACCCTCACGTATTGTTTAAATACGCTACGGCCCAGAAAAAACGCTCTTCGGCCCCATCTGCTGCACTCTGATGCGCCTGTGCTCGATGTTTTTTGCATAGTTGAGGTTTCTACAGGTTCAATCGTGTCGAGATAATAGAAAACAGCAGCGGTTGCACGGGATCGATCTTATGGAGAGTTATACGATATGAAAATAAGCGTATTCGGTCTGGGCTACGTGGGTGTGGTGACGGCGGCCTGCTTCTGTAAGGAGGGGCACGAAGTCGTCGGCGTGGATGTGGCTGACAACAAGATCGACCTCATCAACTCGGGGCGCACCCCTATCATCGAAGAGGACATCGATACATTCGTCGAAAAGGCCGTTGAACAGGGAAAGCTACGGGCGACCAAAGACGCCGAGGATGCCGTCGGCTCGACCGACATGGCGATCGTCTGCGTCGGCACGCCGTCGTTGCCGAGCGGCGGCCTGGACATGCGCTATGTGCGAAACGTGGCCCGACAGATCGGCGAGGCCTTGTCCCGGCGAACGCGACCCTTCTCGATTGTCGTGCGCAGCACAATGGTGCCGGGCTCCCTGCGGAATGTCGTGATCCCTGCGCTGGAAGAAGCCTCCGGGCGTAAAGCCGGCGAAGGCTTCGATGTTCTCTTTCATCCCGAGTTCCTGCGGGAGGGTTCGTCTGTGTTCGACTTCTACAACCCCCCCAAGATCGTTGTGGGAGAATACATCGAAGGAACTGCGGCCCCTCTCCTGAGGCTCTACGGTGAATCGTTCGACGCGCCTCGAATCGTCTGCACCGTGGAAGAAGCCGAAATGGTCAAGTACTGCGACAACCTTTTCCACGCTCTCAAGATCACCTTCGCCAACGAGATCGGAGAGTTCTGTCACGCCTTTGGCGTCAACAGCCGGGAGGTGATGCGAATCTTCTGCCGGGACGAGAAGCTGAACATCTCGTCGAAATACCTCATGCCGGGGTTCGCCTTCGGCGGATCCTGCCTGCCGAAAGATCTGCGCGCTTTTCTGGCGGCCGCGGGGGAGAGAAACCTCGCTCTGCCGACGTTGGACAATGTCCTTAGGAGCAATCAGAAGCAGATCGAGCGTGCTTTAGGCATTGTATTGGCGCACGGAGAACGCAAGGTCGGTTTCTACGGCATATCGTTCAAGGAAGGCACCGACGATTTGCGCGAAAGCCCCTACGTTGAGTTGGCTGAAAGGCTCCTTGGCAAAGGCTGTGAGCTCTCCGTTTTCGATGAAAAGGTGCAGTACTCGCGTCTCGTCGGCGGCAATCTCTCGTTCGTGGAATCGCGACTGCCGCATCTCGCCAAGTTCATCTCCGATGACATCGGTGTGCTGAACGACTGTCCCCTGCTTGTCCTGAACCATCAAGCCGAAGAATCCAAAATCGAGGAATGGTTGAGCTCCGGCAAGCATTTGATCGATTTGACGGGTCGCGACGATTTCCGTGGTCGAGCGGGCTTCGAGAGTATCGTTTAATGAGTCACAAGCAGGCAATGAAACCGAAGCGGTTCATTGTGAGTCTCTTACAAGCGCGTTGAGCGCGGTCTCGGTAATGCGGATGAAGCTGACAGTATCGGAACCCGTTGCCGACCTGAGCGAGACGGGCATCGAGCCGTCGCCCGGGACGGCCGTTGCTTGTCTTCTCGGGGTGCTGCTCGTCTACTCTGCTTTTTGGGCCGTCTGCCCCAAGCCTTTCGTCGCATCCGATCCATTCGTCTACTCGTTGGGCGCGTATGACATCGCGGAGAACGGGTTTTTCGGCGAATCGGTGTTCCACCACCGTCTGGCCGTCGTGCTTCCGGTAGCGCTCTTGTACAAGCTGTTCGGCGTCAACATCGTGACCACGAGCGTGTGGGCGCTGGCCGGTGCACTGCTGACAATAATCGCCGTCTGGATCGCTCTTCCCGACTCGAAGAGCCGGGTCATCGGATCTCTCCTCTGTCTCGCAAGCGTTCCCCTGTTCCAATCCGCGATGGTCTTGTTTCCCGACATCATCGCCACACCGTTCATGGCGTTGTCTTCGGTCCTTCTGTTTGCGCGCAGAAGACTCTGCGAGACAGCGCGGATCGGGGCCTCGGCGGGTGTCCTTGCGGCAACGCTTTTGTTCATTGCATTTTTTGCGAAAATGAGCGCGTATTGGGTTTTACCGCTGTGGATCATTGGTGCCGTCGAGGATATGAGGGACGACCGTCGCGCGAGTTTGCTGCGTCGTTTCTATCTTCCCGCAGCGGCCGCGGGTCTCGTGCTCGGCGCCTCGTACCTGGTCTTCTGTCATGTGACGTGGGGCGATTCATTCGCCCGCTTCAAGGTGATCCAGACGATCTCGACGAGTCATCAGTGGTCGTTCGAAGAAGTCTCGTCCTCTGCAATCTTGAGTCGTTTGACGACGACGCCCGTGGAGTTTCTATACAGCCAGTACAGCCTGCTGATTCTTTGCCTGGCCTTCCTGGGAGCCTTGATCGCAATCCCGGCGCTGCGTCCATGGGTGCTGTATACGGCCGTGTGTCTCGGCTTCTTCTGGTTCGGGTCCGTGAGCTTCACTCGATGGATGCCGCTGCCGATGAAGCTTCGAATGGTGATCCCTCTGTTGCCGGGTTTCTATATCCTCGCGGCTTACATGACGTCCCGGCTGACCGTTGCGGGCTGCCGGAAAGCATCGATTGTCACGATCATTCCCGTACTCCTGGTCCTTTTATTGGCCGGAAGGCGGTTTGCGAGCCACGGCAGGGAGTGGATGGCGGCGGAGCTCCCTGATGTGCAGGCAATGGAGATCGTGAAACTCGAGGTGAGTTCCAACCCGCAGGATAAGCATTTGCTTGTGTGTGCGGATCATGTCAGCCCTTGTTCGTTGGGTTTCTACTTCGAATACGAATACCCCGAGAATCTCGAAGTCGTCTACGCGGGGGATCTGACGGACGAGAGTTTTCTTGCCGCCAAGTGTTTTCTGTATATCCATCGGGATCTCTCGGAGTGGTGGGGTGACCATCATGGGCGATACCGCTACGATGTTGCGGCTGACCGCCTCGGATTCGCGGGTCTTTTCGAGGCGGGATGCGTCAAACTGCTGGCTGTCAGCCGGGAGGACCTGAACGCGCTTCCGCTGGATCCATGACAAACGCACGTCTGAGAGACGGGATTCGCCCTTTTCTTGATCCCGACCCGGTTCCCGTTGGTTTCAGCGCTCTGGTAACTCCGGCAGGAGGAGCATCGGCTCTTCATGCTTGCCTGTGCTGATTTAAAGCCATATACTTTGAATTTGATTCGGGCTGCCGATGAGATGGATCGTGTGAGGATCAAGAAGATTCTGTTGGAATTCATCCCGTCATGCTCATGCAATGACGATAGACAACAGTTGGAAGGTTGATAGGCCGTGAATTGTCCCGGCAGTGAAGCTCCCAGCGATTCCGCACAGTGTATTCCGGCGAATGCGAGTGAAAAAAAGCGGAACCTGGACGAAGAATCGACACGGCCGCGGCCGATAGGAGGCAGGGAGGTGCGGTGCACCGACGGGGACGGAGTCTGCCCGGAAAATGTTAGAAGCTGACCGATCTGACCAGCTGGAAGAGCGGATCATCCGCCCCAAGAAGGGGATCATTGCGGTCGATTTCAACGAGCTCTGGCGCTACCGGGAGCTATTGTTCTTTCTCACATGGCGCAATGTGCTCGTCCTATACAAGCAAACGGCTCTCGGAATCCTCTGGGCGCTGATCCAACCGATCGCCACGATGATCGTCTTTACGGTCATCTTCGGAAACCTGGCCAAGCTGCCGAGCAACGGGATACCTTACCCTATCATGACCTTGGCTGCAATTATACCCTGGCAATTTTTTTCAGCA
The DNA here is from genome assembly GCA_964633825.1 of uncultured Phycisphaerales bacterium. Taxonomy (GTDB): domain Bacteria; phylum Planctomycetota; class B15-G4; order B15-G4; family CAYZWU01; genus CAZWHE01. The sequence goes on from CAZWHE010000016.1 coordinate 30,620, forward strand.
GGCCTGACGCGAGGTAGTAATTCCGTTGTGAGCGCCCAGACAATCGTCCAGAAGATATATTTTCCGCGGGTTTATATTCCGGTCTCGCAGGTCCTGGCGAGTTTCGTCGATTTCGTGATATCCATGTTCATTCTATTCGCGATGATGCTCTGGTATCAGGTTCCATTGCGGGTGGAGCTTCTGTTATTGCCGGTATTCGTTGTCATAATATTCGCGGCCGCATTCGGCATCAGCATGTTCTTTAGTGCGCTCAATGTGAAGTACCGGGATGTCCAGCACATCATGCCTTTTATCGTACGGATCGGCATGTATATCAGTCCGGTTGGTTTCATGAGCAGCGTCGTGCCGGAGAAATGGCGGTTGCTCTACAGCCTCAATCCGATTGTCGGTGTGATCGACGGCTTTCGCTGGGCCATTCTCGGGGACCGGTTCGTGCCATATTGGCCCGGCTTCTGGGCTAGCCTGTGTGTGGTTGCCGTGATCTTCGTAGTGGGGCTTTACTACTTCCGGTCTACGGAGAAAACATTCGCGGATGTGATCTGATGGCACGGAAGGGAATGGAGCACGGTAACATTCGATCGGATAGAGAACGGGCTCTTCAACGGGTGGCTGATCCCCATGTCTAACGAAACGGTCATTTCCGTCCGTAACATAGGCAAGCTCTACAAGCTGGGCGCAACCCTTTCGCACGACACGCTGCGCGACAAGATCGCCCGCGGCGCAAAATCCCTATTCTCCCGATTTCGCCGCAACGATCGATCCCCCGCGTCCGGCACACCGCATCCGGCAACCCGCCCTCCGAAGGAGTTGTGGGCCTTGCGGGACGTCTCCTTCGATGTCACGCGGGGTCAGGTCGTGGGCATTATCGGCCGCAACGGAGCGGGGAAATCCACACTCTTGAAGGTTCTCAGCGAGATCACCGAGCCGACCGAAGGAGAGGTGCATATTCATGGGCGCGTGGGCAGCCTGCTGGAGGTCGGCACAGGGATGCATCCGGAGCTCAGTGGAAAGGAGAACGTGTACCTCAACGGATCCATATTGGGAATGCGGAAAGCGGAGATCAGTGAGAAGTACGATGAGATCGTTGAGTTCTCGGAGATCTCGGATTTCATGAGTACCCCGATCAAGCGCTACTCCAGCGGCATGAGGGTGCGACTGGGGTTCGCCATCGCCGCCCACCTGGAACCGGAGATCCTGATCATCGACGAGGTTCTGGCTGTCGGCGACCTGAATTTCCAGAAGAAGTGCCTGGGCAAGATAGAAGACACGGCCAGCGCCGGACGCACGGTGCTTTTTGTGAGCCATCGGATGGATGCGATCAGGGGTTTATGCGGCCGCACGCTCCTGCTCCACGAAGGGCGTGTTATCGCCGACGGTGAGACGGACCGGACGATACAGGAGTACCATCGCTTGCTCCGTGAAGCCGAGGTCGGCAAGCATACCGCCGCGGGAGACAGAGAACACCGGCGTGGATCCGGCCAAGTGCGCTTCACGCATATCAGCGTAGCGGATCGGTCGGGTCGTGAAAAGTTCAGCTTCGACCTCGGCGAGGAGATCTGTCTCGGGCTCAGCTACGAGGTGTTCGAGCCGGTCGATTGTCTGAATGTCATGGTGGCTCTCAGGTCGGGAAGAACGATGGAGGTGGTGACGACGTCGAAGCGGCACGCTATCTCCGGGGAGCCTCTCCCCGCCGGCCACAAGGGAACGGTCAGATTGGTCCTCTCGCGCCCCAACCTCCGTCCCGGTGAGTATCCGCTTTACTTCGGGTTGGCTGACAACGAGCATCAAGCCTATGACGTCGTGGACAATCTCACATCGCCGCTCCTTATCTCTACCACGAAAACGCACGAGGAATTGGGCTTCGACCCGGCGCGGCCTTCCGGGTATTTTGATATCGAATCTGAACTGGAGCCCCGAGCGTCGGGGGGAGATTGAACATGAAAGTGTCTGTTATCATTCCCTGTCACAATCACGGGATGTATCTTGCGCGTGCGATCAGGAGTACGCTCGATCAGAGCATGCCGCGTAGCGACTATGAGGTGATCGTCGTCGATGACGGCAGCGAGGACTGTACGCGCACGGTTATGGAGTCACACGGTTCCCTGATTAAACCGATCTACTTCGATAAGAACCAAGGTCTCGGACATGCGCGGAACGAGGCTATAAGGGTTGCTTTGGGGCAGTTCATCGTGTGTCTCGACGCGGACGACTACTTTGACCAGTCGTTGCTCCAGATCGAGTCGCTCTTCCTGCTGAGGAACGCCGATTGGGACGCCGTGTCTTGTGACTACTACATTATCAACAAGAACGAGGAACACATCGAGCGCGTCAACGGCCTGGAGAATCCGGTCGCCTGCGGCATCATGTTCCGGAAGGAGCACCTCGTCGAAATCGGCCTTTATGACGAGACGTTCCGCGCTCGCGAGGAAGAGGACCTGCGCCACCGGTTCCTGCAGCACTTCAGTATCCATCACATCCCTCTTCCCCTCTACCGGTATCGGCGTCACGAATCAAACCTGACCAACGATGACGTCATGATGGAGAACCACAGGGAGAAGCTCGCGGAAAAGCACTGCAATGGGGAAGGCGCCGGGAAGGCTCCGGAACGCCGAGACGAAGACTTCCCCGCTTGCCGGGGTTCCAACCGCCCGGACGGGCACCCGCAACACAAGGGCCAACAGTTAGGAGACGATACGATATGACGGCATTCATCAAGGGCAGTGCTGTTTACCTGCGGGGGATCAGTCATGAGGACGTGACGCCGGAGTACCTGTCCTGGCTCAACGACCGCGAGGCGACCAGCGGCTTGGTCGCCGGTCTGTTTCCCACTTCCCTGGAGGAGTTGACGGACTATGTCGCCAGAGCCATCGAGGACCCGAATACGGTGATGTTCGCGATCTGCAGCACGGCGGACGATAAGCATGTCGGGAACATCAAGCTGGACAACTTCGACTGGGTCGCGCGCACCTGCGAAATGGGGATCCTGATCGGGCAGGCCGCGGACCGCGGTCAGGGCATCGGTACGGAGGCCTGTCGTCTCTGTCTGCGCTATGCGTTCGACAGCCTGAACCTCCGGAAAGTGCGGCTCGCGGTGTTCGACAACAACCCCGCGGCCATTCGTGTTTACGAGAAGCTCGGTTTCCAGCACGAGGGGCGTCTCCGGCAAAACGTGTTCGTCGACAACAAGTACTGCGACAAGCTCTACATGGGTATCTTCAAAAAGGAACTGAAATGAACGTAGCGATCATCCAGGCCCGCATGGGCTCGAGCCGCCTGCCGGGCAAAGTGCTTATGGACGTGGATGGTGAGAGCATCCTGGGAACCCTTATCCGGCGCCTGGAGCCTTCCGCCAAGCTCGATGACTCCGTCGTCGCCACGAGCCTGTCATCGGAAGACGATCCCATCGAGAAATGGTGCGGGGATCATGGGGTGAAGTGCTTCCGCGGCAGCGAGGAAGATGTCCTGGATCGATTCTACGGGGCCGCGGCCAGCCTGCCCCGAACGCCGGACGTTATCGTTCGCATATGCAGCGACAATCCCCTCCACTCCTGGAAAGTCGTGGACTTCGTCGTGACGGAGTTCGAGAAGGCCAAAACGGACTATTTCTCGAATTCGAACGAGCCTCCGGACTATCTCGAGGACGGTTTCGATGTGGAGGTCTTCACGTTCAAAGCCCTCGAGCAGGCGTGGAATGAAGCCCGGCTTCTCTCGGAGCGAGAGCACGTCTGCCCCTACATCAAGAAGCATTTCAAGTGTGGATGGAAGAAGGCCCACCCGGAGTATCTGTTCAAGCTCTCCGTGGACACGGAAAATGATCTGAAGGCCGTGAAGCGGATCTTCGAGGAGCTTCGTGATGTCGACGACTTCGGCATCGAGGAGGTCGTGGATCTTCTGAAACGCAGGCCGGAGATCCTGGAGATCAATCGTGAGAGTGAGATCAATGCAGGTTATCGCAAATCACTGGAAAACGACAGGATCGTCAGATGAAAGATGATCATATACCCATCCCGACAGGCAAGTCTCAGGCTACCTACGAACGGGCGAAAGAAATCATTCCGGGAGGCACTCAGCTCCTGTCGAAGCGGCCGGAAATGTTCCTTCCGGGGTTCTGGCCGGCGTATTACGAGAAGGCCGAAGGGTGCCGCCTCTGGGATCTCGACGGACGCTGCTATGTCGACGCGGCGCTCATGGGGGTGGGCGCCAATGTGCTCGGGTACTGCGATCCGGATGTGGATAAAGCGGTTGTGGACGCCGTCCGCAAGGGAACGAACACCACGCTCAACTGCCCGGAAGAAGTCGAGCTCGCCGAGCTTCTGCTTTCCCTGCATCCCTGGGCCGATTCCGTGCGTTATACCAGAACGGGCGGGGAGGCCATGGCCGTGGCCGTCCGAATCGCACGTGCCGCGACCGGCAGGGACAAGGTCCTGTTCTGCGGATACCACGGCTGGCACGACTGGTATCTGTCGGCCAACCTGACCGGCGACCGTTTGAAGGACGGCCACCTGCTGCCGGGGCTCGAGCCGCGCGGTGTGCCGCGCGGGCTTCTCGACACCGCCATCCCGTTCGGTTACAACGGGACCGATGAATTCTTGGATAAAATGCGGATGCACGGCGATGAGTCGGCCTGTGTTGTGTTGGAGTCGGTCAGGAATTTTGAACCGGAAGACATCTTCTTCGAGGCGGTCCGGCGGGAGACGAGGAAACGGAATATCGTCCTGATCGTGGACGAGATCACGGCCGGCTTCAGGCTCGGCATCGGCGGGGCGCACCTGCGCTATGGCCTCGTCCCGGACATCGCGGTCTTCGGCAAGGCCATGGCGAACGGGTATCCGCTGGGAGCCGTCATCGGCACGTCGGAGGTTATGGAGGCAGCCCAAAAGAGTTTCATCAGCAGCCTGTTCTGGACGGAGCGAATCGGTCCGGCCGCCGCCCTTTCGACTGTCCGGAAAATGCAATCCATCGATTCACCGGCTCGTCTGCGCGCCATCGGCGAGAAGGTCCGGTCGGGTTGGACCGACGCCGCCGGCCGAACCGGCGTGTCCATCAAGGTGAGCGGGACGCCCGCCATCACCGGTTTCGCGTTCGGACATCCCGATGTCCTGGAACTGAAAACCGTCTTCACGCAAGAGATGCTCAAGCGGGGATACCTGGCTACGACGGCCTTCTACGTATCCTGTTCGCACGAAGGATACACGGCCGACTACCTGTCGAACGTTGAAGCCGTCTTCGCCTGGATCGCCGCGCAACTGGAGGCTGGTCGCCGACCCGCGGAACTCCTCGACGGGGATGTATGCCATTCGGGGTTCAAGCGACTGACGTGAGATTATGAACGACAAGAAAACAACCGATCCCGCGTCCGTGGACTTCCGTGCCAAGTTCGACTTGCACGATCGAGTTGTCGTGATCACCGGCGGTGTGGGGTTGATCGGCAGGGCCCTCTGCGAAGCCTGCGCACAGTTCGGCGCCCGCGTGGTTGTGGCCGATCTCTCCCCCGCGGACACGAAAAAAGCCGCCGATGAATTGAGTCGACGCCGCGGCTCCGAGTGTCTCGGCGTCGCAGTGAATGTTGACGAACGCTCGTCGGTCGTGGGCCTGCGCGACCGGGTCCTGAAGCGTTTCGGGTGTATCGACGGGCTCGTGAATGCGCACCAGAACAAAACAGCGGAATTCTTCGCGAAGTTCGAGGATTACGATGACGAAAACTGGGAAGCCGTGATCAGAACGAACCTTCACGGCGTGTTCCTGACTTGCCAGATCGTTGGGACATGGATGGCCGATAACGGCGGCGGGACGATCGTCAACTTCGTATCAACGTATTCGGTCGTGGCGCCGAACCAGAAACTGTACAAAAAGACGGCATTGGGATGTCCGGCCGCCTATAGCGCATCAAAGGGCGGCGTGGATGCGCTGTCACGATACCTCGCGTCGTACTGGGCGGACAAGAAGGTGCGGGTCAATATGATCACGCCTCATGGCGTATGGAATTCCCACGATCCCCAATTCGAAGAGAACTTCGCAAGTTTCTCTCCCATGAAGCGGATGAGCTGCAATCACGAGGTGGCCGGCGCATTGATTTACCTGCTGTCCGACGCCTCCTCGTATGTGACGGGGGACAACATGTTGATAGAGGGCGGATGGACGGTCTGGTAACACTGTTGGGGTTATGACAACTATGAGAATCACGTCGATTGCCGGTGTGGAGATCACCCGAAAGTGTCCGTTTTTGATCGTCGAGGCGGGGGTGAACCATGGAGGCTCGCTCGATACGGCATTCGAGATGGTGGATGCCGCGGCCGAAGCGGGCGCGGACGCGATCAAGTTCCAGAGCTACAAGGCCGAAACGTTGGCGAGCCGTCACAGCCCGGCGTACTGGGACCTGAGCGAGGAACCCGCGGAAAGCCAGTTCGAGCTGTTTGCCAAATACGACTCCTTTGGCGACGAGGAATACCGCCGGCTGGCGGAGAGATGCGGGCAAAAGGGCATTATCTTCATGTCCACTCCCTTTGATACCCATTTCGTGAATGTTTTGAACGACCTGATGCCGATTTACAAGGTGGCCTCTGCGGATATAACCAATGTGCCTCTCCTCAGACAAATCGCTTCGAAGGGCAAGCCGGTTCTTCTCTCCACAGGGGCGTCGTTTCTTTCCGAAATCGATGTGGCGCTTCGGCACTTGCGTCAGGCGGGAATGGATCGGGTCGGGCTGCTGCATTGCGTATTGGAGTACCCCTGTGCCCTCGAACATGCTTCGCTCGAGACGATACAAGTGTTGGCGCGGGCATATCCCGGGCGAACGATCGGGTGGTCCGATCATGTGAAGCCGGAGTTCGAGTGTCTGTCCCTGATCGCCGCCTGGCTGAGAGGGGCGGACATCTTGGAAAAGCACTACACGCTTGATAAGACACTCCCGGGCAACGATCATTACCACGCCATGGATCCCGACGATATCAAGGCTTTTCGCCGACGACAGGAGTATGTCTCGGCCATCATCGGGGATGCGACGGAGAAAGATGTGATGCCCTACGAGACGCCGGCCCGGGAATGCGCTCGGCGAAGTCTCTTCGCGGCAACGGATATCAAGGCGGGAACGATCATAACACCTGAAATGATTATCCCCAAGCGGCCCGCTTCGGGACTTTCCCCGTTTCACTACGATAGGGTCATCGGCAGTCGAATCCAGTTCGATGTCGATAAGGACCAACCCCTGCAGTGGGAAATGTTTCTCGACAGGTGATCTCCGCGTCGCCCTGGCGTTTTTGTCTGCAGAGCAACGACCTCCTAGCCAAGACTTCATGGTTCGCATCCCAATATTGATTGAAACCTAGCCGAAGTGTGGTCATGAACATCCTGGCACGAAAGATACGACACACACCGAGCCGCGTTTTCTCGTGCTCGCGAAACATTGCCTATGTTGCCCGGCAGGCCATCGAGTCTGCGAGGGCGGCTGCGGCCGTTGCTCGGCTCAAGCGCAACACGCGGATCTCCGGTGCGGGGAAGTCCGGAACCGTTGTTGTCAACGCGGCCCGGTCGTGGCCCGTGTCCGACATAGAAAGCTACCTGGCTTACCTGCTCACTCTGAGCGGGTCGATTGTCCATGTTCTGTTCGACGATGGTGTGCTGGAACACTGGGACAGCGGCCAGTTCCACGACGTCAAATACTACTCGCCGTATCGAACCCAATGGTACATCAAAGCTCATCATGGAATCCGCAAGCGCCTTGTGTGGAGGGCGTATAGAGAATCACGGATGCGGATGATCAACTACTCGGCGATCGTGAAGAGTATGCCGCCGGCAGGCACTGTCGAGAATGAGGACGTCTCGTATGCGATGAGTTCGACCAAACGCTTTTTTGAAACCGGGATTGTTGACGTGCAGGGCGAGCATCGCGACTACTACGAGAAATCCCTCGCTAACTGCAGAATCTCCAGGGCAATCGCCGGATACGTCCTCGAGAGGCTGCAGCCGGATCTCTATATAACCAGCCATGGGATATATTCGATTTGGGGACCGGCCTACCGCCTGATCAAAGAGGCCGGCGTCCCCACAATTATCTGGCAGGTCGCCCCGACCGTTACGGGCCGCATACGGTTGATCGACCGCCAGGACCAGGTGCTGGCCAGCACGGAGGACTGGCGCGGCTTCGACTCCGGCACGCCTCTGACCGAGAAGATACGGGGTAAAGGCCGCGCCCTGCTCGATGCGCGCTGCAATCTCCAGACGGAGGACACGAAGGAGTATTTCGCCGGTCGGCTCGACCCGTCGTCGCTCGACGGGCTTGCCGGATCGTGGGAAGGCGTCAGCTTCGGGATGTTTCCGAATGTAGCCTGGGACGGCGACGTCCCCGAGCGCAATCTCTTCTTCGACAATGTGGTGGAATGGTGCATTTTCAGCATCAATGCGATTCGTGACACTCCACATCATCTCTACATCAGGTTCCACCCTTCCGAGACAACGAGGCTGGCGGGATCGGTCAAACTGCAGAGTATCGTCCGCCAAAGGATTCCCGACGTCGACGCGATGACCAACGTGACGATGATCGATTCGACTGAAGGTCTCAATACCTACGCGTTCGCCAGGAAGCATGTAGATGTCGGGCTGATATACGACGGTACGCTTTGTCTCGAGCTCACGCACCTGGGTATTCCGGTGATCGCATGCACGAACGGCAATGTGACGCTGGAGTCGGTGGTATTCAAACCGGCCTCACGGGAGCAGTACCGTGACTGGCTTTCCGAACCGAAAAGAGTCCTTGGCCGGTTCGCGGACGAGAGAGAAAGCCGGTGTACCATGGCGGCGAAATACGCCTACTGGCTTTTCGAGGAATCCCTCCTGGAATTCAAACCATTGGCCGGCCCTTATCCGCCGAGGATCGATTACGATCTGGTAAAAGCAGACAAGCCGATGTCGTGTGACCAGCAACGGATCTACGATAGACTGGTCAAGCCTCTGAAGGGGCCGAGGGGGTGACGGGCCGTCAACGCGGTCGATGGATGAAGTGGCGATGACTGATACTGAATTTGGGAATGGAAGAAAACCGGGGCATAGCAAGATAAACATACACGTCATCAACGGCCGCATGATATCCGACGATCTCCTGGCTGAGTGGCGGCGGCTGCAGGAAAGCAACCAGGCTCTGGCCAGTCCCTTCTTCACACCTGATTACACAAGAGCCGTGACAGCGGCCCGCAGCGATGTTGAAGTGGCTGTGGTGGAAGAAGAGGGAGGCGTCGCGGCGCTTTTTCCGTACCAGCGCGGACGATTCGGCATTGGTTGGCCGGTTGGGGCGTCCCTTTCGGATTATCATGGATTGATCTGCCGACCCGACTTCCACGTACAGCCGCAGGAGTTGCTACGGAGGTGCAAGCTCGTCGCGTGGGATTTCGATCACTTGATTGCCGCGCAAACATTCTTCCGTGAGTTCCATCGAACGGAGCGGCGGTCCCCGGTGATCGACCTTTCGAATGGTTTTGAGAGCTATGCCAAGAGCTGCAAGGCGCTGAAAACGGAGCGCAGGAAATTCAATAAGATAGAACGGGAAATCGGACCGGTGCGGTTTTTACGGCACTCGCCCGATAAGGCCCTGCTGGAGAAGTTGTTGGCCTGGAAGTCGGCCCAATGCCGGTATAACAACTGGGAGGACATTACTTCGATACCGTGGGTCAGGGAGACCATCGAAAGGATTCATCGCCGCCAAACGACCGATTTTGCCGGTCTCCTGTCTCTGTTGTTCGCAGGGGACCATCTGGTTGCCGCGCGGTTCGGCCTGCGTTCAAGAACGGTTTGGCACATCTGGATTTCTGCTTATGATCCTCGTTTTGCAGCCTATTCCCCCGGATTGCTTCTGCTGATCAAGATGGCCGAGGCCGCGCCGGGTCTTGGTCTGGGACTCCTTGACTTGGGTTACGGGAAAGAAGAGGCCTATAAATTCCGGTTCATGAACGGAGCTGTCCCCCTCGCCCAGGGCAGCGTGGAGCTGCCGTGTTTCGTCACCGCCGCCCGGAGGCTCGCATCTGCCATGCCGGGTGTCGTGCAAGGCGCGCGGAGCTGGTTCGCCGGAACCGCGGCAGGCAGAGCGGGCCACTGGGTGCTCCGCGGGATCCGGCGCACCCGGAGTCAGTCCGCCGGAAGGGACGCAGGTGATGGGATCGGTTGATTCGCACTCTCGTGCCGGCTTGGAAGAGACGACGATGCTGATCGCGACCGATGCCCGCCTCTGGACTCCGGGGGGAGGCAGGTACTTTCGCTTCAGCGGCCTCGTTTCCGCTTTGCGCCGCCATGTCGCTTGTCTCGATTTCATCACTTCGCGGACCTTGTCGGCCGAGGACGTTGCCCGCTTGCGAACGATCGGCTTCGACAATATAACAACCGGCCGGGCTGAAGAGAAACCGAGGCCGGAAGCGGCATTGCGTTCGCGAATACGCAGTATATGCCCCCCTCCTCTCGCTGCGGCTTTTCGATCGGTTCGGTCTCTGGCTCGTCGCGTCGGCTCGATGTTCACCACCAACAGGACTGAGGTCCGGAACATCTCCGATCTTCAATCTCCGCAGCTTCCCCTCCTGGTTGCCGATTATCTGAAAAAGAAATCACCCGACTTCGTGATGGTGGAATACCTGATGTATGCTTATGCGCTCGAACCCCTGAGGGACCTGTCCGTGCATGATCGTCCCATCACGATGATCGACACGCACGATGTTACCCACAAGCGCTGCGCGGTTCTTGAAACCCACGGCATTCCAACGTCGTTCGATCTCACATGGGACGAGGAGCAGGCCATCTTGGGGGACTTCGACATCATCGTTGCGATTCAGGACGAGGACAGGAAGACGTTCGAAACCATGTGCCCAGCGAGGACGGCGGTGACATGCCTGCCTTCTTGCGT